>JAGRKR010000238.1 GCA_020442225.1 Hyphomicrobiaceae bacterium
GCCGGTGCCCTCGCCGAGGCGCAGCTCCAGGTCGAGCAGGGGCTCCAGCTCGAGGTGATCGAAGACCGCGCGGTGGCCGATCTCGACGCTGCGGTGCGAGGCGATCATGGCGTCGCGCGCGCGCGGCGAGAGCGCGTCCGCGACGAGCGCCGCGGCCCCCGTGATGAAGCCGTCGAGCACCACGGGTACGCGTCGCGACGCGCCGCCCAGGATCACGCCGGCCAGCGCGCCGATCTCGAAGCCGCCGACCTTGGCGAGCACGTCGAGGCCGTCGCGCCGATCCGGCAGGTTCACGTCGAGGCCCTGCTGCACGGCGTCGCGCTTGCGCGCCAGCACGATGTCGTCGATGCCGGTGCCGCGCCCGACGACCGAGAGCGGCGAGGAGCCGGTGAGGGCGCACACGACGGCGCTCGACGCGGTCGTGTTGCCGATGCCCATGTCGCCTGTGGCCAGCACGCGCGCGCCGGCATCGATGGCACGTCGGGCGGCGGCGATGCCGGCCTCCACTGCGGCCTGCGCTTCGGCGGGGCTCATGGCGGGCTCGTGCGCAAAGTTGGCGGTGCCGGCGCGAACCTTCATCTTGTACAGGTTCGGGGCGTCGGGCAGGTCGCCGGCAACCCCGGCGTCGACGACCACCACCTCGGCGCCAACCTGGCGCGCCAGCACGTTGATGGCGGCGCCACCGGCCAGGAAATTGGCGACCATCTGTGCCGTGACCGCCGACGGGTAGGCGCTGACGCCTTCGGCGGCAACCCCATGGTCGCCGGCACAGACCAGCACGTGGCAGGGGCGCAGCGGCGGGCGCATTTCGCCGGTGATCCCCGCAAGCTGCACGCTGAGCTCCTCCAGCCGGCCGAGGGCTTCCGGCGGCTTGGTCAGCATCTGTTGGCGGCGACGCGCCGCTTCGGCGGCCGCCACGTCGAGCGTCCCGATCTGGGCAATGGTGAGCATGAGCGTACGGCTGTGTACCGGATATTCCTCTGTCATTGGTGGGCGACCTTTCCTGCTTCGCCATCGATGGCGATGTGTGGCGACGATAAGAATTCAAAGAACGAGTCGCCGAGGTCAACGACAGACGGCAAGACGAGCGTGCGCGCACAGGCTGCCAGCGGATCATAGACGCTGCCCTGTGCGGAGAAATATCCGCCGGACGAGGCAAGCAGGATGGCTGCCCCGCTGCCCGGCTGGACGACGGCGAGAATGGGCTGTGCCCCCGATTGGCCGGCGGCGGTCAATGTCCTCACGGGGCCGGAGGCATGTCCGGCCGCGGCCGGAACTCCCCGGCGCGTTGCCTGCATGGGCCGTTCGCCCCAGATGAAACCGGCGGGTACTGCCTGCTGCCATTGCGCGTAGTGTTCCTGGCGTTCGCTGGCAGTTTCATGGATGGCGCTGCGATCGCTCACATTCCATTCGCCGGTCATCATCTGCTTCATCTCTTCGAGTTCATAGAAGAAGACGTTGTCGATTTCCGTGATGCGATGATCGGCCATGGCTTCGTGGCCGGCGGCCAGTGCCCAGCGGCGTGTGGCCGCCAGGATGTAAGCGTAGGCGTGGATGGCGCGGCTCTGCATGTCGATGAGCGTGCGGATCTGCTCCACAAGGCGTGCGACTTCCTTGCGGGCCTTGCCATCCGCGGCGCCGAGCAAGGCATCGATGGAACCAGCTCCGACGGCGATGGCGGTGGATGGG
>JAGRKR010000239.1 GCA_020442225.1 Hyphomicrobiaceae bacterium
GGCAGCCGTCGAAATAGGGCGTGGCGGCCTCCCAGTCCTTGAAGTCGGCGGTCTGGCCGGCCAGCAGCGCGTCGATGAAGGCGTCGTAGGTGTCCTTGTCGAGCGGGCAATTCACGTAGTCGGCCCCGGTGCCGCCTGGCCCGGACTTGTCGTAGCGCGACTGCATCCAGGCGATGCTCATGTCGATCGAGTGGCGGTGCACGACGGGCGCGATGGCATCGAAGAACGCCAGCGCACTGGCGCCGGTCCTGGCTATGATGGCGTCCGCCAGCGCCGGCGAGGTGAGCGGTCCCGTGGCGACGATCACGCTGCTCCAGGTCGCCGGGGGCAGGCCGGCCACTTCGCCCCGCTCGAGGGTGATGAGCGGATGGGCGTGGATGCGTCTGGTCACCTCGTCCGAGAACTGGTCGCGGTCGACCGCGAGCGCGCCCCCCGCCGGCAGCTTGCGCAGATCGGCGGCGGCCATGACGAGCGAGCCGCAACGGCGCATTTCCTCGTGGAGCAGGCCGACGGCGTTCGTGCGCCACTCGTCCGAGCGCAGCGAGTTGGAGCAGACCAGCTCCGCCAGACCGTCCGTCTTGTGCGCGTCTGTCATCCGTGACGGGCGCATTTCGTGCAGCACGCAGGGCACGCCCTGACAGGCGATCTGCCAGGCTGCCTCGCTGCCGGCGAGCCCGCCTCCGACGACGTGAATGGGGTCGAGGGTGATCATGGCGCGGAGGCTAGAAGAAAAGGCCGAAGCACTCAACACATCGTCCGCACGGCCGGTCACGGATGGGTGAGACGGGCAGAAGGCTCTTGAGGGGCGGGCGCGGCAGTGCGAAGTGCAGTCCAGCACGAGGTGCGAGAGCGTGCAGCAGGGAGACGTGCCGATGCAGGACCGCCAACGAGACCGAGGCCGGACACGTGCCAGCGGGACCCTGCCTGTGCGCGTCCGCGCCCTGATCGAGGCGCAGGAACTCGCCAGCGAGCGCCTCATCGGCTGGGTGCAGCTCGTCGTGGTCCTGGTCTTCGCCGTCCTCTACTTCATCGCCCGGCGTCCGACCGATGCACCCGAGCGCATGCTCGCCGAGCCCGTGCCGCTGGCGCTGGGCCTCTACTTCCTGTTCACGCTGGCCAGGCTCATTCTCGCCTATCGCGGCCGCCTGCCCGGCAGCATCGTCATTCTCTCCATCCTGGTCGATACCTTCTTGCTGCTGGCGCTGATCTGGTCGTTTCACGGTCAATACGGCCAGCCGGCGGCGTTCTCGCTGAAGGTGCCGACCTTCATCTACATGTTCGTGTTCATTGCGCTGCGCGCTCTGCGCTTCGATCCGCGCTACGTGCTGACGGCCGGGCTCGCCGCGGCGGCCGGCTGGCTGGCGCTGTTCGCGCTGGTCGTGCTGGCGAGCGGTCCTGATGCGCTGACGCGCAATTTCGCGGCCTACATCAACGGCAATCACATTCTGGCCGGCGCCGAGTTCGACAAGGTCTTCACCATCCTGATGGTCACGGCCGTCCTCACGATCGCCGTCTGGCGCGCACGCCAGATGCTCGTCACGGCCGTCAGCGAGGAGGCGGCGGTGCGCGAGATCCGCCGCTTCCTGTCGGGCGGCGTCGCCGACGTCATCACGCGAGCCGATACGGTGCTCGAGGCCGGACAGGTCGCCGAGCGCGAGGCCGCCATCGTCATGCTGGACATTCGCGGCTTCACGCGCTTCTCGACGCAGGTGCGGCCCGATGCCGTCGTGGCGATGCTGACCAGCCTGCACGCGCGCATCGTGCCGCTCATCGAGCGCCACAACGGCGTGGTCGACAAGTTCCTGGGCGACGGCATCATGGCGACGTTCGGTGCGGTCGAGCCCTCGCCGACGGCTGCGGCCGATGCGCTGACCGCACTCGACGCCATCATGGCGGAAGCCGAGCTCTGGCGGGTGGTGACTGCCCGGCGAAACGGCGGCGCGCCGCTCGACGTCAATGGCGCGGCAGCCGGCGGCACGGTCGTGTTCGCCACGCTCGGCACCGCCGAGCGGCTGGAGTACACCGTCATCGGCGAGGCCGTGAACCTGGCTGCGAAGCTCGAGAAGCACAACAAGGTTGAGGGGACCAGAGCGTTGACGACGGCGGCGCTGCTGGCCGCGGCCGAGCGGCAGGGCTACCGTCCCGCGCCCGAGCGCGAGCAGCGCCGGGGCCGCGCCGTGGCCGGGCTCTCCGCTCCGATCGATCTCGTCGTCGTGACGGCGGGCGCCGCCGGCAAGGGCACGTGAGCAGGCGCGGCAGGCCCGGTGTCATGCTATAGAGCGTCAGGGCCGCGCCGCAGGGAGCCGGCCCATGCGCCAGCCAGCAGGGAGGACGTCATGGCAGTTGTGCGTCACGAGGCTTCGAAGATCTACAACAAGGTGGTCGACGCCGGAGGCCTCGTATTCACCTCGGGGATCGTCGCCGACAACATCAGTGAGGACGCCAAAGGGCAGACCCGGCAGATCCTCGCCGAAATCGACCGGCTGCTCGCAAAGTGCGGCACCGACAAGAGCAAGCTCGTCTCCGCCACGATCTGGGTGACCGACATCCGCAATCGCGACGCGATGAACGAGTCGTGGATCGCCTGGACCGGGGGCCAGAACCTGCCGGCGCGCGCCTGCGTCGAGGCCAAGCTCGCCGACCCCCGCATGCTCGTCGAGATCGCCGTCGTCGCCGCCAAATAGGCCGTTCGCCCGGAGACGCCGCTAACCGATGTCCGCGGGACGTGCTTGCGCCGGCCCGCGGCCATCTGTCACACTGATGGTCAAGGTCGAGTCGAGAGGGCGTCCATGACTAGAGGGTGCGGGCGCTCTCGGTGAAATAAGAAGCGGGAGCCGCTCAAATGACCATGAAGACAATTCTCATTCCGTCCGAGCAGCACGAGATGTTCGGTTCGATCCTGGCGACGGCGGAGCTCTTCGCGCGTCGCTTCGACAGCTACATGGAGGGGCTGGCAGCCTGGCCGTCGTTCGCCAGCTTCGTCGCGGTCGATCCCATGGGCGCCGCCGCCATCCCCCGCGACACCTGGCAGGATGCCGAACTCGCCAACAAGACACGCGCGGCGTTCGAGAGTTTCATGAAGGAGCGCGGGATTGCCGCCGCCGGCACCCCGCGCAAGGGGCTCTCCTACGGCTGGAGCGAGGGCGAGCCGGTGGCCGACAGCTTCGTCGCGAGCCGCGGGCGCGTGTTCGACATCACGGTCGTCGGCCGGCCGAGCTCGACCAGCGCCAGCCCGCGCATGAGCACGCTGGAAGCCGCGCTCTTCGAGAGTGGCCGGCCCATCTTGATCGCACCGCCGCAGCCGCCGACATCGCTCGGCGACAATGTGGTCATCGCCTGGAATCAGAGCAGCGAGACCGCGCGTACGGTTGCGCTCGCCATGCCCATACTCGCCAAGGCGAAGCAGGTGACGGTGCTCACGATCGAGGGCGGCATCGTGCCTGGACCGACCGGCCGCGAGCTGGCCGACATGCTGACGGTCAACGGCATCGCCGCCAACGAGCTGACCAAGTCGAGCGACGGTGCGAGCACGGGCCAGGCCATCCTCGCCAATGCCGCGGAGCTCGGTGCGGATCTCATCGTCAAGGGCGCGTACACGCAGAGCCGCATCCGCCAGATGATCTTCGGCGGCGCCACCAGCCATCTGCTGTGGGCAACGGAGCTGCCGATCTTCATGGCCAACTGAGGCCAGCCAGGGCGGATCGGGACCCTTGGTGTCACGCGTACGCCGGCGAGATCAGCGTAGAGGCGCCGACAGCGAGCGCTTCAGGCCGAGCCCGGCGCCGGCACGCCCCTTGACGGGCGTGTCGGTCAGCGCGACCGGCACCACCGGGCGGCGTCCCGCAAGGGCTGCCCGCACCTGAGGCCAGGGAAAGTTGGCGCCGGGGTCCTGCTTGCGCTTCTCGATGCGGCCGCCGCAGCGGAAGGTGCGGGTGTCGACGTCGCTGTGTCCCTTGACGTTCTCGAGCGGGATCGTGTGGCGCTTGCGGATGTCCCGGACGAGCCGGATCAGCGCGTCGATCTGCGCCTTCGGAAACGGTTCGACTCCGTCGCCCTGGTGCACCAGCTCGATGCCGACGGAGGTGTCGTTGTTGTCGAGGGCATGGTTGGCGATCTGCAACTCCGGTACGCTCGCCGCGATGCGTCCTTCGCGGTCGATCACGTAATGGATGCTGAGGAAGGGATGACGCTCGAAGAAGCGTTTCCAGCGCGCCGCGTCGCCGGGTGCGCCGGAGAATTCGACGCGTCCCTTGCGGCAGGTGTGGTCGGGTCCGCTGATGGTGTGCACGATGACCGTATCGACAGTCGCGCGCCGCGGCCCGCGCGAGACGGCGTCCGCAGTGCTCGTCCATGCCGTGAGGCTTGCGGCGGCTAGGGCGATAAGGCACGCTCGATGCACACGGTCCTCCTGGCGGGTTGGCTTGCCGGGCGATGCTCCTCGCTAACGATTAACGGAGCATTTCGGCCGCGAGGCGGCGAGATCGGGGCGACCGCCGGGCGCCTGTGCGACGACGCCGGGACCAACACGGGACAGCAGGGAGGAGACATCCGATGAAGGCCGCCGTCGTCACGGAGAATGGACTGGAGATCAAGGACGTGCCGGAGCCGAAGCCCGGCCCGGCGCAGGTGCTCGTGCGTGTCCGGGCCGCCGGGCTCAACCGCGCCGACCTCATCGTGCTGTCAGGGCGCAAGCATGGCTCACAGGGTGGTCCCGGCACCATCATCGGGCTGGAGTGGGCCGGCGAGGTGGTTGCCGTCGGCAGCGAAGTGACGGGCGTCAAGGCCGGCGACCGCGTCATGTGCTCCGGCAGCGGTGGCTATGCGGAGTATGCCGTCAGCGACATGGGCCGCACGGCGCTCGTGCCGGCGAACAACATGACCTGGGAGCAGGCGGCGACGCTGCCCGTGGCGCTGCACACGATGCACGACGCCATCGTCACGAACGGGCGGCTCGCCAAGGGCGAGAGCATTCTCATCCAGGGCGCGAGCTCCGGCGTCGGCCTCATGGGACTCCAGATCGCCAGGCACATGGGCGCCGGTCTGGTGATAGGCTCATCGACGAACGCGGCGAAGCGGGCGCGGCTCGCGGAGTTCGGCGCCGATCTCGCCATCGATTCGAGCGATCCGGGCTGGCCAGCGGCCGTCAAGGAGGCGACAGGCGGCAAGGGCGTCGAGGTCATAGTCGACATGATCTCCGCCTCCGTCGCGAACCAGAACCTGGACGCCGCCCGCATCCTCGGCCGCATCGTCAACGTCGGCCGTCTCGGCGGCTTCAAGGGCGAGTTCGACTTCGACCTGCACGCCCTGAAGCGCGTCTCCTACATCGGCGTGACGTTCCGCACCCGCACCGTGGAGGAGGTGCGGGAGATCAACCGGCGGATGCGCGAGGATCTGTGGGATGCGCTCGAGGCCGGCAAGCTCGCCCTGCCGATCGATCGCTCGTTCGAGCTGGCGGAGGCGGCGGCCGCACTCCGGCACATGAAGGAGAACGCCCACTTCGGCAAGGTCGTGCTGCGGGTCTGAGCCTCGCGGCAGGCGTGTGGTGGGCGGCTTTCGGCGCGCTCTTGACCCGAGCGCCCCGAGAGCTGATCTTCCGGCCATGCCGATCAAGAGCACATCCGAGGAGCCACTGGAGCAAGCGCCGGCCGAGCCGGTTGCCGAGCGGCCGACCGGACCCGAGGTCATCGCCGGCTATCTGCGCACCCTGCCGAACGCGCCGGGCGTCTACCGCATGCTTGATACGCATGGCGACGTGATCTACGTCGGTAAGGCGCGCAGCCTCAAGAAGCGGGTCACCAGCTACACCCGCCTCGCCGGCCATACCAACCGCATCGCCCGCATGATCATGGGCACGGCCACGATGGAGTTCGTGACGACCCGGACCGAGTCCGAGGCGCTGCTGCTCGAGGCCAATCTCATCAAGCGCTTCAAGCCGCGCTACAACGTGCTGCTGCGCGACGACAAGTCGTTTCCCTACATCCTCATCGCTCGCGATCACGCCGCCCCGCAGATCCTCAAGCATCGCGGTGCGCGCAATCGCAAGGGCGATTACTTCGGGCCCTTCGCCTCGGCCGGCGCCGTCAATCGGACGATCAACACGCTGCAGCGCGCCTTCCTGCTCAGATCGTGCGCTGATTCCGTCTACGAGAGCCGGACGCGGCCGTGCCTCCTGCATCAGATCAAGCGGTGTGCCGGCCCCTGCACGGGCGAAATCTCGATCGAGGCCTATGGGCGCTTGGTCGACGAGGCCTGTCGCTTCCTCAAGGGCCAGAGCCAGGACGTCCGGCATGACCTGCAGGCGCGCATGCACGAGGCCGCCGAGCGGCTGGAGTACGAGCGGGCGGCCGAGCTGCGCAACCGCCTGCAGGCGCTCTCGCATGTGACCAGCGACCAGAACATCAATCCCGAAGGCGTGGAGGAAGCGGACGTCATCGCGCTCCACCAGGAAGCCGG
>JAGRKR010000240.1 GCA_020442225.1 Hyphomicrobiaceae bacterium
CGGCACCGGCGACGTGCAGCTCACCATGGCCCAGCAGGTGCCGCTCTCCGGCACGATCATCGTCTCGACGCCGCAGGATCTCGCGCTCATCGACGCCCGCAAGGGCCTCAACATGTTCCGCAAGGTCGATGTGCCCGTGCTCGGCATCATCGAGAACATGAGCTACTTCCTCTGCCCGAAGTGCGGCGAGCGCTCGGACATCTTCGGCCACGGCGGCGCCCACGAAGAGGCCGAGCGGCTGGGCATTCCGTTCCTCGGCGAGGTGCCGCTCCACATGGACATCCGCTCGAAGTCGGACGCCGGCCAGCCCATCACGGCGACCATGCCCGAAAGCGTTCAGGCCGCGATCTTCCGCGATCTCGCGGCCAAGGCCTGGAGTGGCCTCGAGCAGGCCATGGGGCTGCGCAGCAAGCCGCCGCATCTCGTCGTGGCCCCTCCCGGCGACAAGCTCGAGGTCAACTTCGAGGGCGGCCGCACCTACGAGCTCTCGGCGGAGATGCTGCGGGTCATGAGCCCGTCGGCCGAGGTGCAGGGACACTCGCCGGATCAGCGCGTGACGGTCGCCAAGAAGCGCAACGTCAAGATCAAGGACCTCGTCCCGGTCGGCAACTACGCCGTCAAGATCGTGTTCGACGACGGCCACGATACCGGTCTCTACGCTTGGTCCTACCTGGAAACACTCGGCCGCGAGAAGGACAAGCGCTGGAAGGACTATCTCGCCGAGCTCGCCGCCAAGGGCCTGACGCGCGAGTAGCCGTCTTGCCAACTGGCAACCTGACTGGGAAACTCCGGCAGGCGTCCCGTGCGATGCCTGCCGAACTCATTTCAGGGAGCTCGTCATGAGACTGCGTGTGCCGAACGTCAGATTGTGCGTGCCGAACATCGTGCTGGCCATCGTCGCCCTGGCCATGAGCTTCGCTCTGGCGGCATCCCCCGCCAGCGCCGCGCCACTGCCGCCGATCGAGCACGGTCTGGAGGCGTTGCTCGGTGACCTCGTGAGCCCCGCGCAGTCCGGCCGCTGCGTGCCGAGCCGCTGCTCGTGCAAAGGCAATCGCCCGCAGATCTGCACGCGGGACTGCCGTCGCAATATCCGCTGCCGCTGCATTCGCGGTCGCTACGTCTGCCGGCGGCGATAGAATGCAGGACGCAAGACGCAAAAGCGCCGGCCAACGGTGGTCGGCCGGCGCGTTCCTCGTGCATCGCGCGCACTCCTGGGAGTGTCGCCCGTGATCTCAGTGCCGGGTGTGCCTCAGGCTTTCCGTGCCGGTCCGCCGCTTGCAGATCACCGCCTCGCTCGCGTCGAAAGCATCCGCGAGACCGGTCAGCATCCGCTCGGCCCTGACGCCGCCGTTGCCGAGGACATCGACCACGGCGAGCTTGCGCTTGGGCCAGCTCCGGAACGAGATGGTGCCCTGTGACAGCACACCCACGCCAGTGATGGCCTCGTCGGCCTCACCGCGATGCAAGTGCACGTGCAGCAGAGTACCGCCTGCCGACTCCACACATCGTTTCAGTGCGCTCTCGATATGATCGAGATCGTCGATCCGTTTGGCGCCAACCAGATCGATGATCAGTTGGTTGCCAGACGTGCGAGAGCTGTCACGGTTGCCCGTGTCATCGGCTCTGTTCGAGTCCTGCGCTCCATGAGCGCTGACTGCATGATCTTCCTTTTGGGCGGTGCTTGAACCACGGGCCAAGTCCATCCCCAATTGGAAGAGGGCGTCATTGAAGGCCATATGGCGCTCTCCCCAACCAGTAGACAGATAGTGCGCCGCGTGCCCGGCTGGGCAAACGGAGCAGGTCATATGGGGCCATTCTCCCCCCCACGCAAGGGGAATTTTGTTGCGTCCAAATCCTTAATAAGTTCCTGCCGGACGAGTGGCTTCGCCGGCTCGGCTCGCAAGCCCCGCCGCGGCCGCCGGGCGCTCGCGGCCGGAGCGCCCCCGCCTCAGCGGCCGAGCAGCCCCTTGATCAGGCGCTCGACATCCTCGCCCTTGAACTTCTTGCCGAACTCGCGCGCCTTCTCGATGATCTTGTCGGGATCCGTGACCTTGGAAAGGTCGGGCGTGTAGCTTGGAGCGTCCCAGGAGCCATGTACCCGTACCGGAATGTCGAGGCCGTCGAGATCCTCCTTGCCGCCCTGCCCGACCAGCGAGGCCACGAGCTTCGGCGTCAGGGTGTAGTCGATCGTGCGTCTGGCGAGATCGAGCGATCCCGCCCCGGTCATGCGGATCAAAGGGCCTTTCATGCGCAGGTCGCTGCCTCGGGCGATGCCGTCGCGGATCGTGAATGTGGCGAGCAGCTCGCTGAAATCGGTCCTCGCGGTCGGTTTGCGCAAGAAGCCGTCGAACTCGAGCTTCTGGGCGGCCCGGATCATCCCTGCGAGATTGAACCCCTCGATGGCGCCGTCGAAGAAGGCGAAGCTGCCCTTGCCCTCGAGCGAGCCGACGATCTGTCGCTCGGTGCGCCCGGCGCCCTTGAGGGTGAGGCTGAGCCGGCCGCGTCCGGAGATCAGATCGAAAGCCGCCGCGTCCTTGAGCAGCGGCAAGGCCGATACCCCATCGGCCGTGAGCGTCGCGGTGAACGACGCGGGGTTGGCGCGTGCGTCGAACGTCAGGCGCGCCCGCCCCCGCCCCTCGTAGAGTTGCAGGTCGGCCAGATCGAGGCGAGCCACGCTGTCTTTGAGCGTGACGGTGACCTCCGAGCGTCCGAGCTTGACATCACCGACAGTCAGGGCGGCGACCTCGAGCCTGGCCTCCACATCCAGGGTCCCCAGCGCCGCCGTATCGATCCGCTCATCGCTCCAGTCGCCGCGGCGCTTGGTGTAGCCCTTGACCCGCGGCCCTGGTGGCGCGGTCTGCCGGTCACGATCGAGGAGATCCTGGAAAGAGCGGGGCGTCGGCGCACCCGGTGCGGGTGTCGCCGGTGGCTCCACGGGCGTCGGCCTCGCCGCGGGCCGGCGCGGCTCGAC
>JAGRKR010000241.1 GCA_020442225.1 Hyphomicrobiaceae bacterium
GATGACGTTGTTGCCGACGTGGCAGTCATGACCCACGTGTGAATTGGCGAGGAAGGCGCAGCCATCGCCGACCACCGTCTCCATGCCGCCGCCGGTCGTCCCCGGGTTCATCGTGACGCCTTCGCGGATGATGCAGTCCGCACCGATCGCGAGACGCGAGCGCTCGCCCTGATACTTCAGGTCCTGCGGCTGATGACCGATCGAGGCGAACGGAAAAATGCGCGTGCGCGGGCCGACAGACGTGATGCCGTCCAGCACGACATGCGAGACGAGCTCGCAGCCGTCGCCGAGCGTCACTTCCGCGCCGACGCAGCAATAGGGGCCGATGCGCACGCCCGCACCGAGAGTGGCGCCGGGCGCGACAACGGCCGTCGCATGGATCAGGCTCTCAGCCATTCCGTTCCAAGAATGCTCGGGTGTCTTCGGTATCGACGATCATAGCGCTGACTTCCGCCTCGGCGGCGACCTTGCCGTCCACGCGGGCCGCACCGTAGAAGCGCCAGGCGCGTCCGCGGCTGCGGATCTTGCGAACATGATAGTGGAGCTGATCGCCAGGCACGACGGGCTTGCGGAATTTCGCCTTGTCGATCCCCATGAAATACACGAGCTGCGGCACGTAGCTCGTGCCGAGGCTGGCAATGCACAAGGCGCCGGCGGTCTGCGCGAGCCCTTCGATGATCAGCACCCCCGGCATGACCGGGAAGTCGGGGAAATGTCCCTGGAAGAACGGCTCGTTGGCCGTCACATTCTTGATGCCGATCGCCGACTCGTCGCCCTTCATGTCGATGATCTTGTCGACGAGAAGGAACGGATAACGGTGCGGCAGAAGTTGGCGAAGCCTGCCGATGTCCGCAGTCCCGAGCTCCGTTTCATTTGCGCCGTCAGCCATAACGTCGTGCTCCGTACCGCAACGACCCCTGTCGTTGCTGTTCGCCTCTAGTCCTCGGTGCGCCCGCGATGGCGCAGGCCGAGTTGCCGCACCGCGGCTACTTCGCGCGCCCACTCCCGGAAGGGCCGCGCCGGTGTACCGCCCATCTTGGCGCCGGGCGGCACGTCGTTCTTCGCATGGCAGCCGCCAGCGATCTGGGCTCCCTTGCCGATGCGAATATGCCCAACCGCACCCGACTGTCCACCCATCACGACATAATCCTCGATCGTCACCGAGCCGGAGATGCCGGTTTGACCGACGATGACGCAATGACGTCCGATCATGACGTTGTGCCCGATTTGAACGAGATTATCAATTTTGGTGCCCTCACCGATCACCGTATCCTTAAGCGCACCCCGGTCCACCGTGGAATTGGCGCCGATTTCCACCTTGTCCTGAATGATGACGCGGCCGATCTGCGGCACCTTGAGATGCCCACCGGGCCCCATGGCGAAGCCGAACCCGTCCTGCCCCACCTTGACGCCGGCGTGAACGATCACGCCGTCGCCCACCAGCGCATGGGTGAGCACCGCCCCGGGGCCGACAAAGCTATTGCGCCCGACGCAGACGCGATAACCGATCACGGCTCCGGCCGCGATGACGCTTCCCCGCCCGATCCGCGCCTCCCGCCCGACGACGGCGCCGGGCTCGATCACCGCGCCGTCCTCGATCTCGGCACTGGCGTGCACCCCGCCGATAGTTTCGGACGCGCTGCATTCCGCCGCGCGCGGATGGGCTGCCTCAGGGTAGAAGCGGGCCAGCGCCAGGGCATAGGAGCGATAGGGCGTCCGCGTCACCAGGGCCGCCACGCCCGGCGGCAGGCGATCCACGAACTGCGGCGCCAGGAAGCACGCGCCCGCGCGCGTCTCCTTCAACTGATCGACATACTTGCGGTTCTCGAAGAACGCCAAATGCTCGGGACCAGCCTCGGCCAGCGGACGGATGTCGTGGACGAGCCGGTCCGCCAAGTCAGGCGTCGTCAGCTCGGCCTCGCAGGTTCGCAGCATGTCGCCCAGAGCGAAGGGCCCCATCCGGCGAAAGAACCCAGGATGCTCCATCCTCCAGGTGACCTTTCATCGTTGACCTGTCGTTGCCCGGCACGCTGTCGCAGGGACGCCGCGTCCGTGCAGGTCGATCCACTCTTGCTCGAGACCGTGCTTCGCGCGCTCGACATCCAGGCTTTGATGCGCGTGCGCTCGCAAAGCCGCCGTGACCGGCGATCGCATGCGTATACCCTAGCCCAACGGCCTCCATATCGCATCCGCCAAGACGTCACGACCACGCATCGTCCCCGGAAATACCGGGGACCAGCGCCCCTCACCGACACTGCCAATGGCAAGAGCGGCGCCCGTCACGACGCTCGACGGGTTGGACCATGACAGCGCCAGACCGCCGATGTGCCGTGCCGTCACGGGGGGCACCGAGGCTGCGTCCCCTCGCTGCGATCCCAAATCAGCGAACGCGCCTCGGACGCCAACTCGCGGCCCACTCGACCCGCGCCGTCGCGCCTAACGACCACCAATCGCACGACCGGGACACAGCGTTGCGCATCCCCACGCCCGATTTCGAGTGGCGGCTCGCCCCCGTTTAGCCCTTCAGACACGAAAAAAGGGCCCGACGCATCGGGCCCTCTTTCTCGGATCGCACGCCTTAGAACTTCGTAGAGGCGCCGAAGCGGAAGAACTGCTTGTCGTCGTACTTCTCGCTCGTGATCACGTAGGCGAAGTCGGCGCGCAACGGACCAAGTGGCGAGTTCCAGAGGATGCTGCCACCCACCGAGGACCGCAGCGAGGCGTCATCCGCGAGCACGATCTTGCCCTCGGCATTGAGCCGCTTTGCACCCGCACCGGCACCGAACAGCGAGCCAGCGTCCACGAACACCGCGCCGCTGATCCCAAGCTCGTCCGGAAGGAACGGGAAGGGGAAGCGCATTTCGGCCGTCGCGGCGTAGAACGTCGAGCCGCCGAGCGCGTCCCGCGTCGTCAGATCGCGCGGGCCGAGACCCGACCGGTCGAAGCCGCGGATGGTCTCGCCACCCTTGTAGTAGAGGTCGATCAGGCGAACGTCGTCCCCACCCCAACCGAAGATGTGCCCACCGATGACGCGGCCGACGAGGGTCACCTTGTTCGCGATCGGATAATACGCGCGCATCTCGATCAAGCTGCGCACATACTGAACGTCACCGCCAACACCAGCGAAATCCTGGGCAGCGAGGAAGTAGAAGCCGCGCGTCGGCGTGCGCGTATGGTTGCGCGCGTCGTAGACCACGGAGTAGCCCACGGACGAGGTCCAAGCCGTACCCGCAGCCTCCTTGACCGCCAGAGACGCGAGGTCCTGAACATCGTAGAGCTGGTCGCGCGACAGCGTGTAGTTCAGACCGAGCCAGAGGTTCTCCGCAACGGGGAAGCCGATGCGCAGGGCGCCGCCAGACTTACGGCTGCGGAAGGACGATGTGCTGGAGCTATCGACTTCCTTGTGGAAGAGATCGAAGCCCGCCGACAGGTTCTGGTCGAGGAAGCGCGGCTCGGTGAAGCTGAGATCCACCTGGATGCGTTCGGCGCTGCCGCCGAGTTTCAGCCGCAGGAACTGGCCCCGCCCCAGCAGGTTGCGCTCAGTGATGCTGACATCGCCGATCACGCCCTCGCTCGTGGAGTAGCCAGCACCGAACGACAGCTCACCCGTGGACTGCTCCTCGACATAGACCGAGAGGACCACGCGGTCCGCCGCCGTGCCATGGCTGCGCTTGATCGTGACCTTCTTGAAGAAGCCCAGGGCCTCCAGCCGCTTCTTGGCGCGATCCACCATCAGTGGGTTGAAGGCATCGCCCTCGGCCAGCCGGAACTCGCGACGGATGACGTAGTCGCGTGTCCGCGTGTTGCCGATGACGTTGATGCGCTCGATGTAGACGCGCGGCCCCTCGTCGATTGCATACGTGACGGCGATCGTGCGGGTTGCGGCGTCACGCTGCACCCGCGGCCGGACACGCGCGAAGGCATAGCCGCGCTCGGCGACCATGAGTGTCAGCTTCTCGGTGGTCTTCTCGATCTGACTGGCGTTGAAGATCGTGCCCTGCGTCGTCAGGAGAGCGCTGCGAAGGGTCGCCGTATCGAGAGAGCGCAGCGAACTCTGGATGCTGACTGCGCCGAAGTTGTAGAGCGGCCCCTCTTCGATCGTGAAGGTGATGAAGAAACCGCTGCCGTCACGGTCGAGCTGGGCATTGCCCGAGATGACCGTGGCATCGGCATAGCCGTTCTTCAGGTAGAACTGGCGCAGCAACTCACGGTCCAGAGCGACGCGGTCGGCGTCGTAGATATTCGTCGGCTTCAGGAAGCTCAGCAGCGAGGTCTGCGTCGTCGTGATGACGTCGCGCAACTGCGAGCCCGTGAAGGCGCGATTGCCGATGAAGCTGATGCTCTTGACCTTGGTGGCCGAGCCCTCGCGGATCTCGAACACGACATCGACGCGGTTCGAGCCCTGCTGAATGATCTTCGGCTCGACGTGGGCCGAGTACATGCCCTGACGCCGGTAGACGTCGAGGATGCGCTGTACGTCGGCGATCACTTTGGCGCGGGTATAGACGGCGCGCGGCTTGAGCTGGATCTCGGTCTGCAGCGTCGTCGACTCGACTTCGCGGTTGCCCTCGAAGGCGATCCGATTGACGACCGGGTTCTCCATCACCTGCACGAGCACGACGTTGCCCTGGCGCGCGATGCGCACGTCGGCGAACAGGCCGGTGGCGAACAGCGCCTTGATGGAGCCGTCGACCTTCGCCGGGCTGTAGGAGTCACCAATGTTGAATTGAAGGTAGGAGCGAACCGTCTCCGGCTCGACACGCCTGTTGCCCGAGACCCGGATGTCCCGAATCACGACCGTCTGTGCTTCGGCCCTGTCCGCCAGCGACACGGCGAGAACGCCGTTGAACGCCGACAAGCCGAGCAGAACGCCAAGGGCTACCCACCCTCCCCTGACGCACGTCGTCCAGAACTTAGGCATTCTATACGTGCCCCTGTTTGCCGATCCCCCGAGTTCTTTTCCCTGTTCGTCGGCGGCGAACGGGCTCTTCCGTGAGCTCGCAATACGAACCACGAATGCCTTCGTTTTAACGATTCAGAAAGCCTTCTGGAAGTGGCAAGTTTGCCCCACCGCAGAGGAATTCAACCGGTCCATCGGTCCCACACCCTGAGGACGTCGAATCGGGTGACGATGAGCATAAGGCAGATCAGAATCACGAAGCCGATTCTGAAGGCTATTTCCTGCGCGCGCTCGTTCAAGGGACGGCCGCGGATGCCCTCATAGGCGTAGAAGACGAGGTGCCCGCCATCGAGGATCGGGATCGGCAGCAGGTTGGCGAATCCGAGGGCCACCGACAGGAACCCGATCATGTTGAGCAGCGCGACCATGCCGAGCTTGGCCATGTCGCGGGTTGCAGTGGCGATGCCGATCGGGCCTGAGAGCTGGTCGCCGGACTGGCGCCCCATCGCAACATCCCCAAGATAGGACAGCGTCCGCTCAACAACGAAATAGCACTCCTTGGTGCCGAGCCACACCGCCGTCAGCGGATCGTAGCGCTTGAGCTCCCACTCCTGCGGCTTGGCGGTTCGTTCGATCCCGATCAGCCCGAGCTTGATCTTGTTGCCGAAGCGATCCTTGATCTCCTTCAACTGCGGCGTGAGTTGC
This sequence comes from Hyphomicrobiaceae bacterium, assembly GCA_020442225.1. Next base: position 5,606 of record JAGRKR010000241.1, read on the forward strand.
ACCGTGATCACACGCTCGCCGCGCTTCACGCTCAAGGCCATCTGCCGGCCGGCACTGGCCGAGACCAAGCGCTTCAGCTCGTTGAACGTCGTGATCTTCGTGCCGTCGACGCCGACGATCAGGTCGCCTTGCTTGAGGCCGGCCTGCTCCGCGGCTCCGCCCTTGACCAGCTTGTCGACCAGGGGCGCCGTCGTCTGCACGCCAACGATGCTGAAGATGGCGGCGAAGATGAGGATCGCAAACAG
>JAGRKR010000242.1 GCA_020442225.1 Hyphomicrobiaceae bacterium
GCGCGCATCGTGGATGTCCTGCCCCGCGCAGCACGCCCCGGGACGCGGCCGGGCGCCGCCGTCGTCATACAGCTGCATCGTGATGCCGACCACGTCGTAGCCGGCACGCCGGGCCAAGGCGGCGACGACGGACGAGTCCACCCCACCCGACATGGCCACGACCACGCGCGTATCTTCAGGCCGCCCGTCGATAAGCAGCGACTGCCGGAATATCTCGATGGGATCTCGCGTATTCATCGACGACGGACTTGATCCAATACCCAACCGCCTCCGGCATCGCCCCGAGGATGGCCCGAAACTGGTGATGCGAGCGACAGAGACGCCCTCGGGAGACCCCGCACTATAGGCGGCCGCAGGATACTGGCAAGCGCGGCGCCACTCACCCCGACCTCGCGACCTCGACATGAGCGCAAGCGCGGCGCCGCAAGCAACGAAATGGTGACGGGCGCGGCAGATTGCAACTCCGGCACGCGTCTTGCAAAACTGCTCATTTACTACTTGTACCATCGAGAGACGCCAAGTCATCAAACGGATAATCTTGGCGTCAGCAAGGCGAAATTCTACCTGACGGGAGCGTGGTTTACCTAAGTGCTTAGCTTGCTCTTAAGAGGAGCGATGCTAGGTTTCCCGAGGGTAGGCGTAATGCGTAAAGAGTGAAAAATGACCGAGCAGCAGTTCAAGGCGCGCGCGCGCTATGTAATCGGGCCAGACGGGAGCCCGTTGACGGTGGCGGATCTCCCGCCCAAGGACACCAAGCGTTGGGTGATCCGGCGGAAGGCGGAAGTCGTCGCGGCGGTACGCGGCGGACTCCTGAGCCTCGAGGAAGCCTGCGAGCGTTACAAGCTGACGGTCGACGAGTTTCTGTCTTGGCAGCGCTCCATCGACAAGCACGGCCTGGCCGGCTTGCGCGCCACGCGCATCCAGGATTATCGCGGCTGAGCGGCGACCCGGCCAACGTCGGCCGGGAGCGCGCGACCAGGCCATGAGCGGGCTGGCCGCACTTGCGATCCACCTGGAGTGGAGCGGATCGGCTCGCCCGCGCGAGCGAGGGCTCGACGTCGTCGCTCTCAGGTGGAAACGCGCCCGGGAGAACGTCAGATCGACGTGCCGGGCGAACGTGTCTTCTTCCTGACTTTCGCTGCCGGCTTCTTCTTGGCCGCAGACTCGGGCGGCTCGGCCGTCGGCGCCCACCCGTCGCTCCTCGCCGTGCACCCGATGCCGCCGTCACTCCAGCGCAGCACGTCGGCGCGCAATTGTCTCGCCAGGGCGGGCGACAGCTTCAGATTTTCGATCCGCAATCCCGTCGCCGAGGCCTCTCCGGGGCCGACAGCGATGCGGAAGGCCTTGAGGCCGCGCTGATTGCTCGGCAATCGCTCGTTGATGAGGATCTCGAAGCCGCCACCCTTGGCCTCGGGCAGCGCATCGGCATGGAAGATGTGCGTGGCGCCCAGCGGCCCTTCGGCGGCGAACCAGCACGCCAGGGCCCCGCGCGCTATGCGCGTGTAGACCTCCGTCGACGACACCGGCGTACGCACCGAGCCGGTCGTGACGCCCAAGCCCGGCAAACCAGCTCCGCCGGCGCAGCCGGACACCGCCAGCGCGAGCAGCCCGCACAGCATCCCTCGGAGATTTGCAGCCGGCGACATGAGGCATCCGTCCTGGAGACCTGTATCGCAGGCACACTTCCACAGCCAGCGCCCACAATGCAAGGCGCCGGCCGCAGATTTACCGGGGGAACCTCGGCGTCGAGCCGACGCCGAAGACCTCAGGCGTTGCTCGAGAACCGGCTCGGCGTGCTGCCACGCGCCATGCGCGACAGCGCCTGCTGACCGCGCGACTGGTCATGCGTGTCGTTCTGCTCGACCTTGGTCAGCTCGACCAGCGCCTCTTCCAGCTCCAGGCGCGCCTTCTCCAGCTTCTCGCGCAGGCTGTCCCCCGACACCTTGAGATTGTCGCGACGCTGCAACGCCGATTTGGCGAAAGTCGAGTAGGCGTGATGATTGCGATCGCGAATGCCGGTGCGATCCTCTTCCGCCTGGATCTGTCGGTCGAGATCGACCGCCATCTGCTCAAAATCACGAATCATCATCTCGAGATCCGCCAGCTTCCTGCGCTTCTCGTCGGCGTCGAAGCGCCTCAGCCGAAGTACTGTCTCGCGTGCCTTCATGGTCCGAAACCCCACACACTGTCGAACGCTCGGCACACGGCTTACAAGACCTATGCCAGTTTCCCTGGCATATGGGCCGCAGCTTGCGATCGCCTCCACACACGGGGTGATGCCGTCTTCTGGAATCGCGGACCTACCCCTGAGTGTGAGAGTGTCCCACGGTTGGGTAAAGTTGCCGTAAAGCAACGCATGGAGACAGAGGCGTTCCCTGGCGCGCAAAATCGATACGCTCTCCCCCGGTGATCTTTGGACCCGGATGGAAATCTGTTATCGCTTGAGAATGCAGGGTGATTCGCGTTGCCGGCGGGGTAGGGGCAGCGACAGACCGAAGGTTGGGCATCGGTCGGTCGCGAAAACCTCCGGTAGAGCGGTGGCGGGGGCGTAGATCCACAGCACAAGTGCAACGGGCAACCGGCCGACTGGCCGGCGCGGAAGGATTCTGGTCGCGCCTGTCTGCGAGGCCGCCACGAGGGACCGAGCAACCGCCCGTGCTGTAGCGGCTTTTGGGTGTTTATCAGTGCCAGTCGATTTTCAAGAGAAAATTAGGGTTTGTTAACCTCTAGCCATTACGTTGTTTGAGTGTTGTTAACTGAGATGACCAGTTGCGTGCTCTTCCTTATGGGGCAGCGGCCTGAATACAGGTCCGAGAAGAGAGGATTATCATGAGGGTCCTTCTGATCGAAGACGACAGCGCGACCGCGCAAAGTATTGAGTTGATGTTGCAGTCTGAGGGCTTCAACGTCTACACTACCGATCTCGGTGAAGAAGGGGTCGATCTGGGGAAATTGTTCGACTACGACATTATCCTTCTCGATCTAAACCTTCCGGATATGAGTGGCTACGAGGTTCTGCGGACCCTCCGGGTCAATAAAGTGCAGACTCCGATCCTGATCCTCTCCGGCTATGCCGGCATCGAGGACAAGGTCAAAGGTCTCGGCTTCGGCGCCGACGACTACATGACCAAG
>JAGRKR010000243.1 GCA_020442225.1 Hyphomicrobiaceae bacterium
TCGATGACGAGATCGTAGAAATTGCGGGGCTTCAGGCGCGGCAGCATGTTCATCTGCGCGCGGCTCTCGACCTGGAAGACGCCGATCGAATCCGCCCGGCAGAGCATGTCGTAGACGGCGGCATCGTCGCGCGGCACCGAGGCGAGCGTCAGCCGGCGTCCATGATGGTGCTCGATCAGATCGAAGGCGCGATGGATGCAGGCCAGCATGCCGAGACCGAGCACGTCCACCTTGAGCAGGCCGAGCGTGTCGATGTCGTCCTTGTCCCACTCGATGAAGGTGCGGTCCGCCATGGCGGCGTTGCCGATCGGCACGACCTCGCTCAAGGCCCCGCGCGTCAGCACGAAGCCGCCGACGTGCTGGGAGAGATGGCGCGGAAAGCCGATGAGCTCGTCGGCGAGCTCCAGCACGCGGGCGAGCAGCGGATCGGAAGGATCGAGCCCCGCCTCGCGCACGTGGGCCTCGGGCAGCGCCCCGCCCGACCGCGTGCCCCAGACCATGCCGGCGAGCGCGGCCACCGTATCCTCCGACAGCCCCATGGCCTTGCCGACCTCGCGCACCGCCGAGCGCGCCCGGTAGGAGATGACGGTGGCCGTGAGGCCCGCGCGCGCGCGGCCGTAGCGGGCATAGATGTACTGGATCACTTCCTCGCGGCGCTCGTGCTCGAAGTCCACGTCGATATCGGGCGGCTCCTTGCGCTCGGGCGAGATGAAGCGCTCGAACAGGAGGTCGATCTCGGTCGGGTCGACGTTGGTGATGGCGAGGCAGTAGCAGACCACGGAGTTGGCGGCCGAGCCGCGCCCCTGGCAGAGGATGCCGCGGCTCCTGGCGAACACCACGATGTCGTGTACGGTGAGGAAATAGGGCGCGTAGCCGAGCGCCTCGATAAGCTCCAGCTCCTTGGCGATGAGGTCCCTGATGCGCTCCGGCACCCCGTCCGGAAAGCGCCAGCGCGCCCCCCGCTCGGCCAGCTCGGCAAGGTACGACTGCGCCGTGCGCCCCGCCGGCACGGGCTCGTCGGGATACTCGTAGACGAGCTCGTCGAGGGAGAAGCGGCAGGCCTCCAGAATCTCGAGCGTGCGTGCGACGGCCGCCTCGTGGCCCTTGAAGAGGCGCAGCATGGTGCGCGCGTTCTTGAGATGGCGCTCGGCGTTGGCGGCGAGACGCAGCCCTGCCTCGGCGATGGTGCAGTGCGTGCGGATGCAGGTCAGCACGTCGGCGAGCGGGCGGCGATGGGCGGCGTGATAGAGCACGTCGCCGGTGGCGACGAGTGGCGTCCCGCAGCGCTCCGCCAGATGCGCCAGCGCGGCGATGCGGGCGCGATCGTCGCCGCGGTAGGCGTGCGAGGCGGCGAGGTGGAGAGGCGTTTCGCCGAGCGCAGCGCGCAGGCGCCGGAGAGCGGGCTCGAGGCTTTCGCCCCCGTCTCCGCCATCTCCGCTGCCGCGCCGCCCGCTCTTCTCAACCCCGGCCGTCTCCTGCCGCCAGTCCCAGTCCTCCGGCGCCAGCGCGATCAGGATCTGTCCCTCGGCGTGCTCCGCGAGATCGGCGAGACGCAGCACGCAGGCGCCCTTCTCGGCCCGGAGCTTGCCGAGCGACAAGAGCCGGCAGAGCCGGCCGTAGGCGGCCCGGTCCGTCGGCAGGCACAAGAGGCTCGGCGCATCCTCGAGGTCGAGGCGGGCGCCGATGACGAGGCGCAGGCCGACCTCCTTGGCCGCCGCGTGGGCGCGCACCACGCCGGCGAGCGTGTTGCGATCCGTGACGGCGAGCCCGGCAAGTCCGAGCGCCTTCGCCTGCGCCACCAGCTCCTCGGGGTGCGAGCCGCCCTGCAGGAACGAGAAATTGCTCGTCACCTGCAGCTCGGCATAGGCCGGCGCCGGGAATAATGTTCTCATTATGTTCTTTTAATGTGCGACCGCACGACTGGCAAGGGATACGGCCCGCATGCCACGGCCTCACGCGGGCCTCGGCCCTCGGGACGCGCGAAGCAAGCCGCGAGGCATCCCAGCTGCCGACGTCGCGCCCACGGTCGCATCACGCCGGCACAGATACGGAAAAGGACATCATCGCGCGCGCCGGAGAGGTTTACGGCACAGCCAAACCGGCCCTTCGGGACGAGATCTGGCGCGTGAACAAGCTCAACGCCTGGACCTTCGTCACGGACATCCTGCGCCCGCTTTTCAAGGCCTGCCTCGAGCAACTCGCCGAGGACGTCCGCCTGATCATCAGGAGCCTCGTCGGCACGGTTTCGACGCTGGCGCTTTATTCGCTGATCCCCGGACGTGCAGGCCTCGTCTCCCGCCGCCGGTTCACGTTCTGGTTCCTCGCCTCGTTCTTCCTGCTGCTGGCCATCGACAAAACGGGCTTCTTTGAGAGCATCTCCGGCAACGCGCAGCCGATGCCCGGCTCGGAGCGGCTTGTGATCCTTCTCGTGTCGCAGGTCGCCCTGCTCATCCTGGCCTTCCGGCTCAGGCGTTCTTCGCGCAGCATGTGAAAGGCCGCTCGCCGGATCGCGCCGGGAGTGCGCTCGGCCGCTCTCAACCGAAGAGCCCGTGCAGGTACCAGACAGGCGGGCGCTCCTCTTCTCCTTCGCCGTAGAGCCCGTCCCGGAACACCCAGTAACGCCCGCCATCGCGATCCTCGATACGATAGTAGTCGCGTGTGCGGGCGCGCCGCCGGCCAGCATCGCCGCCGTCAAGCCCACCCCCGACAAGATCGCGCCACCATTCGCCGGCGATCCGCTCCGGCCCTTCGAAACGCACGATGGTGCGCGTCTTGCGGCGCCAGGTGAAGCGCACTGGCGGGCCTTCCGGAACCTCCGCGAGCACGCCGATCGGCTCCGGCGGCTCGAGCAGCAGCGGTGGCCGGGGCGGACGGGGCGGAGGCCTCGTCGCCAGCTCTGCCCGGCGCGCGCGCCAGACCGGCTCGCGTCCACCCGCCCGCTCGGGCACATGGCTCGCCCCTGCGGTGAGCCGGAGCACCGCCTCGGCGCCGAGCCTGTTCGCCAGACGATCGACGAGAGGCGCCGGATCGGCGACGGCGGCCCCGCCCTCGCCCCCGTCGAGACGCCCCTGCTCGACCGACATCGCCTCGACGGCGAGCGCCGCCAGCACCACCAGATCGATGCCAAAACCCGCATCGACGTCCTCGAGCCGCCGCTCGACGAGGTGCAGAAGGTGGGCGGGCTCGCGGCACGGCAGGCTGGTGCCGACCGTGATCTCGATGACCGTCGCATCCGTGCGATAGAGCGCGAGGCCGAGCCGGCGCGCCCCTTGCGCGGTATCGGCGAGGAGGCGACAGAGCTCGTGCGCCAGGCGGTTGACCACGTTTGTCAGCGGGGTCGCCGTGACGAGCGGCTCGGCGATGGCCTGGCGCACGACGAAGGCCGGCGGCTCGACCAGCGGCCGGCGTGGCAGCGCCAGCAGCCCGAGCGCGGCATCGAGCGCGCGCAAGACCGAAAAGCTCGCCGTCTCTGCCAACCGCCCCCGCCCCGCGACGCCGCGGAAGCGACGCTCGAGCGCTGCGCGCGGCAGACCGTAGAGCTGGCCGATGCGCTTCAG
>JAGRKR010000244.1 GCA_020442225.1 Hyphomicrobiaceae bacterium
AGCACATCGGCGCCTATCAGGTCGCGACGCCAGACGGCAACAAGGTGACGTTCATCGACACGCCGGGCCATGAGGCCTTCACCGCGATGCGCGCCCGCGGCGCGCGCGTGACCGATATCGTGGTCCTGGTCGTGGCGGCCGACGATGGCGTGATGCCTCAGACGATCGAGGCCATCAACCATGCCAAGGCGGCCGGCGTGCCGCTGATCGTGGCGATCAACAAGATCGACAAGCCTTCAGCCGATCCGAGCCGCGTGCGCACAGAGCTGCTGCAGCACGAGGTCATCGTCGAGAGCATGTCGGGCGAGACGCTCGAGGTCGAGGTTTCCGCGCTCAAGAACATCAACCTCGACAAGCTGCTCGAGGCCATCTCGCTGCAGGCCGAGCTGCTCGATCTCAAGGCCAACCCGTCGCGTTCGGCGGAAGGCGTGGTCATCGAGGCCAAGCTGGAGCGCGGTCGCGGTCCGGTCGGCACCATGCTCGTGCAGCGCGGAACGCTGCGCGTGGGCGATATCGTCGTAGCCGGCTCGGCCTGGGGCCGCGTCAGAGCGCTGATCAACGACCAGGGCGCCAACGTCAAGGAGGCCGGTCCCGCCGTTCCGGTGGAGGTTCTCGGCTTCGACAACGCGCCGGAGGCGGGTGACCAGTTCGCCGTCGTCGATAGCGAGGCGCGCGCCCGCGAGATCACGGACTATCGTGTCCGCAAGCGCCGCGAGACCCTCGGTGCCTCCGCGGCCGGGCCTGCCCGCAGCCTCGAGCAGATGATGAAGCAGCTCAAGGACGCCGGCCGCAAGGAGTTCCCGTTGCTCATCAAGGGCGACGTGCAGGGCTCCGTCGAGGCGATCCTCGGCTCGCTCGCCAAGCTCGGCACGGACGAGGTCAGCGCCCGGATCGTGCACGGCGCGGTCGGTGGCATCACCGAATCCGACGTGGCGCTGGCCAGCGCCTCGGGCGCCGTGATCGTCGGCTTCAACGTGCGCGCCAACACGCAGGCGAAGCAGGCGGCGGACAGCCAGGGCGTCGAGATCCGCTACTACNNTACTACAACATCATCTACGACCTCGTGGACGACGTGAAGAAGGCCATGTCCGGCCTCTTGGCGCCGACCATCCGCGAGGTGTTCCTGGGCAACGCCGAGATCCTCGAGGTGTTCAACATCACGAAGGTCGGCAAGGTCGCAGGTTGCCGCGTCACCGAGGGCAAGGTCGAGCGCGGCGCCAAAGTCCGCCTCATCCGCGACAACGTCGTCATCCACGAGGGCACGCTCGCCATGCTCAAGCGGTTCAAGGACGATGCGCGCGAGGTCCCGGCCGGCCAGGAGTGCGGCATGTCCTTCGCCAACTACCAGGACATCCGCCAGGGCGACCTCATCGAGTGCTACAACGTCGAGACGGTGCAGCGCACGCTCTAACGGCATGCGGGCGGCCATGGGACGGCCCCTCACGACGAGGGGGCGCTCCGTGGAGTCGCATACAGGCACGCGATCATGGTCGATACGTCCATCGCCATCACCTATCGGCTGCAGCCCTCGGACTACGAGGCAATGATGGATCGCTATTGGCGATTGACCAAGGCGCGCCGCGTCCGCGTCGGCGTCATGAAGATCGCGACGGTCGTACTGGCGCTGGCCACGGCCTGGCTGTGGTGGAGTATCAACCGCGGCGCTTCCATCGGCTTGGCGGCGTTTTTCCTGGCGACCCCTGCGATTGCGCCGATGATCAACCGCTGGTCCTACCGGCGCATCTTCCGGCGCCAGCGGCTCGACCAGAGCGAGATCTCACTCGGAGCCGATGACAGGGGCTTCACGGTGCGGACGGCCACGAGCGAAGGCCGGTTGGATTGGGCGGCCGTGCGACATGCCGATGTGACGCCCGACCATGTCTTCCTCTGGCAGAACCCATATATCGCCTACATCGTGCCGCGTGCGGCGTTCCCCAGCAGCGAGGACGCAGCGGCCTTCGTCAATCTGGTAAGGGACAAGACTGTTGGCCAGACGCTCTGACAACAAAGCCGGCCCGACGCAGCGTCAATTGCGGATCGGCGAGGTCATCCGCCACAAGCTCGCGGAGATGCTGACGCGTGGCGAGATCCACGACGAGGTGCTGGGCACCCATGTCGTCACTATTCCCGAGGTGCGCATGTCGCCCGATC
>JAGRKR010000245.1 GCA_020442225.1 Hyphomicrobiaceae bacterium
GTCGAGGCGGCCCGCGCCGAGGAAGCCGAGCGCCGTCGCATCGAGGCGTCCCGGGCGTTGGCCCCTTACCGCGGGCCGGTTGCAATTCTGCTCGTGCTGGATGACGCGGCGCTCCAGGAGCGGCGGCGTCGCAAGCGCAAGAGCGTCGATCCCGTGCTCTGCGTGACCGGCGGCTGCTACGTCAGTGGCGGTCCGATGCAGCCGGCGCGCTTCGTGCGCGGACGGCGTGCAATGGGGCTCATGAGCGCGATGTTCCGACGGGCGGGCGCATGCACCGGCAGCAGCGCCTGCATCTTCCGCCACGTCGATCTTTCCGAAGGCAGCGTCGAGATCCAGCCCGTCGATATCAACGTGGTCAATCACGACCGGTTCGGCTGGCAGAGCGTGTCGTCGGCCGAGACCCGCTGCCGCATCGCCCGCGATGGTCTGGTCTGCGACCGCGGCTTCCACGCCGACGGCTATTCGGTCTGGATCGTTCCGGAGCCTTTGGCCGAGGAAGCCGGCATGGATCGTCTGATGGATGCTTTGACCGAGGGTGTGATCGCAAGCCGTGCCGATCATCTGCGGCGCGCCGACAAGGCCTCCTGGGGGCGTGAGCGCAGGTAGCGCGCACCACGGCGCGGTTTCAGCCGAGCAGGGGCGCGATGGTGCGTCTCAGCAGGTCAAGATCCTGTGGCCGCGACAGCCGATGGTCCCCGTCCTTGACGAGCAGGAGCTGCAGATCCGGCGCCGCCAACCGTTCCGCCAGCGCCAAGCCGTGCAACCAGGGCACGTCCGGGTCGGCCATGCCGTGCAGGATGCGCACGGGGCAGGCGAGCGCGAGCGCCGCCGGATCGAGCAGGCGGCTGCGCCCCTCCGAGATCAGTTTCCAGGTGAGCGGATAAGGCCCGTCACCGTAACGTGACGGCCGCATGTAGACGCCGTTTGCCAGCAACTCGGCGCGGGCGGCGTCCGTGAAGCGGTTCCACATCAGCAATTCCGTCGAATTCCAGGCCGGCGCGATCAGCACCAGGCCGCGCAGGCGCTGCGCCTCGTCGGCTTCGCCCGCCAGAAGCTGCTCGGCGAGCAGCAGCGCCAGCCATGCCCCCATGCTGGAGCCGATGACGATGCGCGGGCCGCGGGCGATGCGTCGGAAAATGTCCATGGTCTCGCCGAGCCAACCGCCGATCGTGCAGTCCGCAAAGCGGCCGGACGAGGCGCCATGCCCGGAATAGTCGAAACGGACGAGGCCGATGCGTTGCTCCGCGGCGAAGGCGGCGAGCGCCTCGGGCTTGGTGCTGCGCATCTGCGACCGGAAGCCTTGCAGCCAGAGGAGGCCGGGACGGCTATCATCGCCAGCCTGCTCGAGGTAGGCAAGGCGCTGGCGGCCCCAGGGGCCGTCGTGATCGAGAAAGTGCAGGTCGTGCTCGGGCATCAACTGGGCTCGTCCCGTGGGCAGACTTCGACAGGAAGGTTGCGATCGGCGTGACGCGAGCCCCTACCATACTGCAAGTCATCCCGTCGCTCGACACGGGGGGCGCGGAATTGTCGACGCTGGAGATCGCCTCGGCCCTGGTGCGGGTCGGCGGTCGGGCGCTGGTTGCGACCACCGGCGGGCGTCTTGCCGACGAGCTGGTACGGCGCGGCGGCGAGATCGTGCCGTTTCCGGCCGCCTCGAAGAGCCCGCTGACGCTGTTCGCCAACATCGGCCGGCTCGCGGAGCTCTGTCGGCGCGAGGGCGTCGCCCTCATCCATGCGCGCAGCCGTGCCCCGGCCTGGAGCGCACTGGCGGCGGCGCGGCGGCTGAAGCTGCCGTTCGTCACGACCTATCACGGGGCCTACGGCAACAAGGAGCCCTTCAAGGACGTCTACAACTCGGTCATGGCGCGCGGCAATCTCGTGATCGCCAACTCCGCGTATACGGCGCGGCTGATCGGCGAGCGCCATCGCACGCCCACAGGGCGCATCCGCGTGGTCAATCGCGGCGTCGACCTCGCCGTGTTCGATCCCGCGGCCGTGTCCGAGGCACGCCTGGACGCGCTGCGCCGCGACTGGGGCCTGTCCCCGGACGGCAAGGTGATTCTGCACGCGGCACGGCTGACCGGATGGAAAGGCCAGCGCGTGGTCGTGGCTGCGGCAGCGGAGTTGCTGCGCACGGGCCATCTCGGCGACGCCGTGATCATCCTTGCGGGCGACGCCCAGGGCCGGACGGGCTACGCCGACGAGCTCGAATCGGCGGTCCGTGCCGCCGGTCTTGCCGGCAGGGTCAAGCTTGTCGGGCATTGCGCGGACATCGCCGCTGCCTTCCGGCTGGCTCACGTGGCGGTCGTGGCGTCGACGGAGCCGGAGGCGTTCGGGCGGGCGGCGACCGAGGCCCAGGCCATGGCCTGCCCGGTCATTGCCACGGCCATCGGGGCGCCGGCCGAGACCGTGCTCGCCGCTCCCGGTGTCGGGGTCGAGGAGCGAACCGGCTGGCTGGTGCCGCCCGGCGATGCCGTGGCGCTGGCGCGTGCGCTGGTGGAGGCGATGGGGCTGGATGGTGGTGGCCGTGAGGCGCTCGGCATGCGTGCACGCCGCCACGTCGCCATGCGCTATTCGCTGGAGGCGATGCAACTCGGAACGCTCGCCGTATACGACGAGCTGCTGGGGTCTGGCTTGGCGGCCCGTTTCAAGGCGGCCACAGACCTGGGGGCGCATGTGCCTCCCTCCGATCCTCCTTCTTGACTTCGGCGATTTTCTCCAAGATTCTTCGCGCTATCCTTGGTACGTGTGAGCATCGGGCAGTAACGCTCCCGAGCGACTAGCCGGACGAGGTCCATCAACAGAAATACGGAGAACGCACATCCCACGCCGACCGATCAAAGCCGCAGCTCCCGAGCGGGAGCGCGAGGGCCCGAGAGTGAACGACACCATCCGGGTCCGGGAAGTCCAGCTCATCGATGCCGAGGGCAACAACCGCGGCGTTGTCGGCCGCGTCGAGGCCCTGGAGCTGGCGCGTGAGTCCGGCCTCGATCTGGTCGAGGTCGCCCCGAATGCCCAACCGCCCGTCTGCAAGATCCTTGATTACGGCAAGTTCAAGTATCAGGAGCAGAAGAAGGCGGCTGAGGCGCGCAAGAACCAGAAGATCGTCGAGATCAAAGAAATAAAGCTGCGCCCGAATATCGATTCGCACGATTACGACGTGAAGATGCGGTCGATGCTGCGGTTCTTCGAAGAAGGCGACAAGGTGAAGGTCACCCTGCGTTTTCGCGGTCGCGAAATGGCGCACCAGGAGCTCGGTTACCAGCTGCTCCAGAAGGTCAAGGCCGACGTCGACACCATCGCCAAGGTCGAGTCCGAGCCGCGCCTCGAAGGTCGGCAGATGGTGATGATCCTGTCGCCGCGCTGAACGCCGGCAGGGCGGCCGCCGGCCTCGGGGCCGTTGTCGCCGCCCTGACCCTCCCATACCGCGACGTATTGCACGGAACCGTGCAACCCGTTATAACGCCGGCACAGAGTCGCCCGGCGGGGCATGCCGTGGCGGCTTCTATTGCTTTGAAAGATCAACCCAAAGGTCTCTCGCGGCAAGACGCATGTGGGCGAGGCTGCCGATCTACGCTGGCGGCTTCGGACATATGACCGTCGAGGCGCGACCGGATCTCTCGCTGTGTTGCGAGTTGTGGATCAAGGAGTTGGAGCGAAATGCCCAAGTTGAAGACGAAAAGTGGTGCCAAGAAGCGATTCAAGATGACCGCCAGCGGCAGGGTCAAGGCCCAGCAGGCCGGTAAGCGGCACGGCATGATCAAGCGTACGGCCAAGTTCGTGCGCAAGGCCCGGGGCACGACCGTCCTGTGTGACAGCGACGCCGGCCTCGTCAAGAAGTACATGCCCTACAACCGCTGAACATTGCCGGCCCTGCGGGTCGGCCATCCGTCAGACTATTCTTCTGGAGCACCACCATGGCACGCGTGAAAAGAGGCGTCACAGCGCACGCCCGTCACAAGAAGGTCCTGAAGCTGGCCAAGGGCTTCTACGGCCGGCGCAAGAATACGATCCGGGTCGCCAAGCAGGCGGTCGAGAAGGCGCAGCAGTACTCCTATCGCGATCGCAAGAATCGCAAGCGCACGTTCCGCTCGCTGTGGATCCAGCGCATCAATGCTGCTGCGCGCGAGCACGGCCTCACCTACGGTCGCTTTATCGACGGTCTCAACAAGGCCGGCATCACGATCGACCGCAAGGTTCTGGCTGATATCGCCGTCAAGGACGCCGCGGGCTTCAAGGCGCTGGCCGAGCAGGCTTCCGCAGCCGTCAAGCACTGAGCCGAGGGCGGGCGCAGCGCCGCCGGCCGCTGCGTCTCGCCGTCGGGCCGGCCCGTGAGCCGGGCTCGCGTGTGCAGCGCACGCGACGGGTCTCGAGGCCGGCGATGAGGCAGGAGATCAGCCATGTCATCTCTGCCCGCCAGCGAGAGCGAAGGCCTCGCGGCGCTGACGACGGAAATTCTGTCCGAGATCGCCGCCGCCGCCGATCTCGGCGCCCTCGATCAGGTGCGAGTCTCGTCCCTCGGCAAGAAGGGGCGCGTCTCGCTGCTCATGCAGCGCCTCGGCGGCATGAAGCCCGAGGAGGGGAAAGCCTTCGGCCAGGCCGTCAATAGCGCCAAGGACTCGATCCAGGCGGCCCTCGAGGCGCGCAAG
>JAGRKR010000246.1 GCA_020442225.1 Hyphomicrobiaceae bacterium
AACCTCGACTTCGCCGACGTGCGCACCGTCATGCGCGACATGGGCACGGCCATGATGGGCACCGGCGAGGCGAGCGGTGAACGGCGGGCCATCGAGGCGGCCGAGGAGGCCATCCAGAACCCCCTTCTGGACGACATTTCTCTCAAGGGCGCCAAGGGCTTGCTGCTGAGCATCATCGGTGGCAGGGATCTCACGCTGTACGAGGTGGACGAGGCGGCCAGCCGGGTCCGCCAGGAGGTCGATGCGGAAGCCAATATCATCGTCGGCGCCACGTTCGACGACAATCTCGGCGATCGCATCCGCGTTTCCATCGTGGCCTCCGGCATGGCCAAGGCGGGCCAGCAGGCCGAGGCGCAGGTGCGTGCGGTGCCGGCAGCCGCGCCCGGGGCGATGCCCGGACCGGCGGTGCAGCACCCCGGCTCGATGCCACCGCGCACCTATCCGAGCGCACCGGACGTCCGGCCGCTCAACACTGGTTTCCATCCTGTCGAAAGCCAGGCGCCGTCCGCGCCGAGGCCGCAGCCGCAGCCGGACGATGACCTGCGGCAGAGAATCTCCGACGCTATCAGCCACGAGGAGCGCCGCGGCCGCCACGGCCAGCCGGATCCGGCATCGTGGGGCAGTGCTGACGGCAACGATGTGGTGATCGAGGACAGGCCGCCGCAGTTGACGACCATGCCGCCCGCACCGGTGGTCGCGGGCGGGCCGCGCAAGGCCGATCGGGCACACGAGCCCGAGCCTCACGGCTTCACACCTGCGCCGCCGGCGGAGATCCGGCATGGTCCGCCCCGCATGCCGGCGATCGAGGATTTTCCCGCGACGACCCAGGCGGCCTACCACGCCAACGCGGCGCGCCAGGGCGATACGCGGTCCCGCGTCGATGCCGGGCCGCCAGCTCCCGAGCTCAAGAGGAAACCGAGCTTTTTCGATCGGTTGACAGGGCGGGCTCGTCGCCAGGAAGAGCAAGCGCAGAGCGCCGCCGTCGCCAGCGCTCGTGGCTCCCGCGGCGTGCGCGAGGCGAGCGTCAGACACTTTGCCCCGACCTTGGAACCGGCCGGCGAGCCGCCGCGCAAATCGGGCGCCGGGCGTGGTCTCGGGGGGGCGCCGGGCGAGGACGACGGCGGTCTGCCGGCGCTGTTCAACCGCGATCGCAAGTGATTCGCACGGCGCGATGACTGGCGTCGCGCCGAGGTGTGTGACTCCCCGGCCGTTAACGGTAACAGAGTGTAAGAAAGCGTGATTTGTCGTCCTGCATGCCGGCACGTATCGTTCGAATCAACGGCGAGTTCATCAGCTGCAACCACCCCCGGCCACGACGCCTGGAGCGTCACAAAAACAGAGCCGGGAGCGGATGCAAAAAGGCCAAAGTAACGGCCACCTTTCAAGGGTGCTGAGGCTCGATTGGGGGAGTTCAGACATTACCGGATGTACGGCTGGCTGTCTGAACTGTCGATTGGGGATCGAGGGACGGCGTGACAATGGCAAAGCGGTTCATCGGCGCGCGGCAGACGACTGTTGCTTGCGAGATCGAGCTGACTGGTACGGGGGTGCACAGCGGAGTTCCGGTTTCGGTGATCCTGCATCCTGCAGACGCCGGTACCGGGCTCCGTTTTGTCATCATGAAGGACGGTGAGATCGCGGCCGACATCCCGGCTGAGGTGGCAAACGTCAAGAACCTCACCCTCTGCACGGTCATCGGCGACGACAAGGGGCAGCTGATCAGCACGGTCGAGCATCTCCTCGCCGCGCTGCGGGGGCTCGCCGTCGACAACTGCATCATCGAGATCGACAGCGCCGAAGTGCCGATCATGGACGGCAGCGCCGCTGCTTTCGTCGAGGCCATCGACGACGTCGGCCTTCGCGAGCTGTCCGAGCCCCGCAAATTCATCAAGGTTCTCAAGCCCATCCGGGTCGAGGATGGCGGCTGCTGGGGTGAGATCGCGCCGCACTCGGGCTTCCATCTGGATGTCGAGATTGATTTCGAGACGCCGCTCATCGGCCGCCAGCGTATGGCCTTCGAGATGAGCCCCGGCGTTTTCCGTAACGAGCTGGCCCGCGCCCGCACGTT
>JAGRKR010000247.1 GCA_020442225.1 Hyphomicrobiaceae bacterium
TGCCGCGACCGGAACCGCATCGCCATCCAGGGTGACGTGCTGGGGGCGGCGGCGATGGGGGTCTGCAATGTCCTGTGTCTCACCGGCGACGGCGTCGGCGTCGGCGACCAGCCAGGCGCGCGGCCGGTGTTCGACTTCGACTCGCTGTCGCTGCTGCGCACCATCCGCACCATGCGGGACGACGGTGTGTTCCTGTCGGGGCGCAAGATCACCCGGCCGCCGCGCATGTTCCTGGGCGCGGCCGAGAACCCCTGCGTCCCGCCCTACGAGTGGCGGCCCGAGCGCCTCGCCAAGAAGGTCGACGCGGGCGCCGAGTTCATCCAGACGAACTACATCTACGACGTTCCGGTGTTCGAGCGCTTCATGGCGCGCGTTCGCGACCTCGGCCTCGCGGACCGCGTCTTCATCCTCGCCGGGGTCGGGCCGCTGGCCTCGGCGCGTGCCGCCCGCTGGATGCGCTCGAACGTGCCGGGCATCCATATCCCCGACAGCGTGATCGAGCGGGTCGAGAAGGCGCCGAAGCCGGCCGAGGAAGGCAAGCGCCTGTGCATCGAGCTGATCCAGCAGATCCGCGAGATCAAGGGCGTCGCCGGCGTCCACGTCATGGCCTACCGGCGCGAGCACCAGGTCTCGGAAATCATCATGGAGTCGGGCGTCCTCCAGGCGCGAGGCGACGGACGGAGCCAGGCGTCCGAAGGCAAGGCCGAGATTGGCTGAAACCGCAAAGGCGCGTCCTGGCGCCCGGAGCGCAGTTCAGGTCTCCAGCGAGTTTCCGATCCGGGATCCTCTCCCTCCGCCATAGATCGAATTTAAGTGATTGTTTTTCAAAATATAATTGCGAAGCGCAATTGGACGACCCTTCCTTTGTCCCTACCTTCGGTTAGTGGGCACGCTAAGAATTTTGGCTGAGAGCGCCGGCAGCCTATCGCGAATGGTGCGGACTATGAGCGAAATAGTCACCAAGACGTCGGGCGATCTGATCGACGCCCGCATGGACCTATCGGTCTATTGCGGCCGTGCGCTCGGCGCTAAACCATGCGGGCGCAAGCTGGACGTCGACGCGCGCAAGCTGGCCGACCTCTTCGGCCGGGACGCGGGCTATGTTCGGTGCCGGTTTCCGCTGAAATGCAAACGATGCAATTCGACCAAGATCGAATACCGTGTGCGGGCCAACACGACGATTGCGACAGCGGCGCCCAATCCCTTCGCACGGCGATGATCCGGCGCCTTTTAAGCGAATACCGAAGCTGGTGCATGTAAAATCCGCGTGTTGCATCGGACAGCCCGGCACTTCGCGGACGCTTCGGAGGGCAGCACTCTATCCAGCTGAGCTAACGAGTGCCCGGATCGCGGGCTACGTCCCGCAAAGGACCGCGTCGAGCGGCCACGTCGTGCCGCCGGCATTCGGCAGATGGAGGCGGATGCCCAGCTTTCACCGAAAAAGGCAAAATGCAGATCGCCTCACGCCGCTGTCCGGGTTTTCTTTTGCTATCGGCCCGATACCCGAAGGCTATGCTTGCCACGCCTCGCGGATCGGGTTTCATCATGCAAGATTTTCTGCTCTTCGTTTTCGTCGGCGCCGTGGCGCAGCTCGTCGATGGCGCGCTCGGCATGGCTTATGGCGTCATTTCGTCGTCGGTTCTGCTCGCCAGCGGCGTGACTCCCGCCCAGGCCTCCGCTTCGATCCATGCGGCCGAGCTGTTCACCACCGCCGCCTCGGGCAGCGCGCAGGGGACCTGGATTGCCAGTTCGCCCTGGAGCCGTCGTTTCAGCATCTGGCCTCGCGCGGGCCGAGGCGGCCGGATGGAGCGAGGACGAGGTCGCGGCGGCGCTGCTCGAACTGGCGCATCACCATATCCAGGGCATCATCGCCGATCGGAAGACGAAGCTCGACATCGAGGCGGCGGCGCGATCAGTCATGTGAGGTCGTCAGGCCCCACCCCCGTCCTTGCGCTCGCCCCTTGCCACCACCCGCAGCGTCCCGTCTGGCAGCGGTCGCTGCAGCGCCGACGCTTCCGCCCACTCCGCCCGCATCCACACGTCGATCTCGTCGCGCTCGGTGAGAATCACCGGCATCGCCTTCGGCGCCACCGCCTCGACCAAAAAACTGAACCGACTCCCAACGACCAGCATTCATCGGCCAGTCATGCTGATGTCGATAGCTTCAACTGATCGGTTGACGCTTTTTGGAGCTTCATGTGACCCCCACTTCTTACCGACTTTTTCTAGCCGTCAGCGGTTTCTCCGCTCTTGCTGCAACTCACGCTCGTGCCGGTCAGGTTGTTCCGGGTGAAGAGCACTGTGTCATTCAGGTAGCGACCGACGACGTACTGCACATCCGTGCCAAGCCGAACGCGCGGGCCTCCATCCACGCTAAGAAGCGTCACAACGCCTGTGGGATCATGGTCACCGGCACTTGCAAGAGGAGCTGGTGCCCTGTCGAGGATGGTCATGTGACGGGGTGGGTCAACAGCCACTTCATCGGCATGGTCTCGCCTGCTCTTTACTGTGTCGCCGGAGTTGCACCAGGTGACAGCCTAAATCTTCGCGCATACCCTTCCGCCCGGTCGAGAGTTCTGACCAGACTTGGTCGACACCAATGCAGCATCGCCTTTCTGCCCTACGCCGTCGGCGACTGGCAGAAGATCCGCGCTGACGGCTGGGAGGGCTGGGCCAATCGCCGCTATCTCAGCGGCCAGTGAATGACGAAGCCGCCGCCCCGGTGAAGGGACGGCGGCTCTGGCATGGTGGCAATAGGGGTGGCGTCAGTCGCGACGCTGGTCCTTCCGCTCTCCCCGCGCCACGATCTGCAGCGCGTCGTCCGGCAGCGGTCGCTGCAGCGCAGACGCTTCGGTCCACTCCGCCCGCATCCACACGTCGATTGCGTCGGGTTCGGTCAAGATTGCCGGCATCGCCTTCGGATGTATTGCGCCGACCTCGGCGTTCGGTTCGCAGGTCAGAAGGCCGTAGAGGTCGGCGTTGACCTCGCCTTCCTTCACCTTGCGGACGCTCGTCCAGTTCGTCCAGATCCCGGCGAAGACCATCAATGGCCGACTCTCGTCCGGGGCAAACCAGGTCGGCACCTTCTTACCGTCGACGGAGTCGTATTCGCAAAACGACGTCAGCGGCACGACGCAGCGGTAGCGGCCCGAGCCAGCGGCGCCAATGCGGGCTGTTGGTCCGCCGGATGTTCGTCACGCCGGGATCTGTCTTCTTTCCCTCCAGCGCGAACTTCGGCGACGGCCTGCCCCGTGACGCCATCGTCAGCTCGCGTACGCCGTCCCCGCCGTTTCGAACCACCGGCGCTGACACGTCCGGAAAGACGTCCGCAGCGGCGGCAGATTGCCCGGTGGTGAAATTCGTCCTAAATAGTAGCATAAGCTGACTTTTTAGGTAGGGAGGGCGTGATGCAGGCCAAAGACGTGATGACCAACGAGGTCATAACAGCCCGCCCCGGTTCGACCGTAGCCGACATAGCCGCGCTGCTTCTGAAGCATCGCATCAGCGCGGTGCCGATACTGGATGACGCCGATCGGGTTGTAGGTATCGTCAGTGAGGGCGACCTTGTGCGCCGCATCGATGATGCTGCTGATCGAGGGTCGTGGTGGCTCAGCTTATTCGCGAGACCAGAATCACCGGCGGAATACGTCAAGCGGCACGGCCGTCGGGCGGAAGAGGTTATGACGCGAGATGTGATCTCGGTTGCGCTGGACACGCCCTTGGGCGAGATTGCTCACTTGCTGGAGCGCAAACGCATCAAGCGGGTACCCGTCATCGATCAAGTCGGGCGGCTCGTGGGAATAGTAAGCCGCGCCAACCTTTTACAAGGTCTCGCGGTCTCCCAACCACTGCCAGGCATGCAACGCAGCGATGAGGTCTTGCGCAAGCAGGTTTCTGAGGCTTTGAGGGCGGCACCCGGATTTGTCTCGACTGGAGTGAACGCGACAGTGACGGACGGGCTTGTCGATCTCTGGGGGATGGTCAGGACGGATGATGAGGAGCGCGCTGCCCGTCTTGCGGCTGAAAACGTCGAGGGCGTGCGTGCGGTGTCGACCCATCTTAGTCGGATGCCAACTTACTTGGGAGCAGATTGACCCAACGAGGTCCCGCGGAAGAAATTGCGCGCCTGCTCGATGATGCAAGTGTCGACGGCTCCAAACCCATTGTCAGCCACTGCAACGGCGGTGGCCGCGCGCGGTGCTGGCTGCACTCACTGCGGTCGCCGCCGGCAATACGGAGTCCTGGGCGCCGACGAAGGAATATATAAATCAATATCTTAGGGTGGAGAAGGTTAGACGTCAGGCCCCTCCCCTCCGCCACTTGCCCCCGCG
>JAGRKR010000248.1 GCA_020442225.1 Hyphomicrobiaceae bacterium
GTCGCCGCCGAACATGGTGTCGGCATCTTCTCCAACGCCGCCCAGGCCTGCGAAATCGCCGTACATGATGTCGTCGTTGGCTTCACCGTAGAGGAGATCGGCGCCCGCGCCGCCCTTCAGCGTATCGTTGCCGGTGCCGCCATAGAGGCGATCGTTGTCCTCGTCCCCCATGAGCGTGTCGTTGCCGCCCTCGCCATAGAGATAGTCGGCGCCGGCCCCGCCGTTGAGGGCATCGCCCCCCACGGCTCCTGCCAGCCCGGCCAGGTTGCCCTGATCACCCCACAGCGTGTCGTCGCCGTCGCCGCCATGGAGCGTGTCGGCACCGCCGTTGCCCACGAGCACGTTGTTGGCCTGGTTGCCGGTGATCGTGTCGTTCGCGGAGCCACCGTTGGCGTTCTCGATCAGTGAGCTGAGATCGCTCCCGTAGAGATAGGCGTTGGCGATGTTGCCGCGCGCATACTGGTTGCCGCCGAGGTTGGCGTCATAGCCGAGGAGCGAGATCTGCGCCTGCGACACGGTCGACCATTCGCCGGGACGCAGATCGACCGTCAGCGCGGTCGTGTAGTTCGCGAAGTCATAGGTATCGATGCCGCCGCCGTCCCATACGGTGACGAAGATCTTGTTGGCGCCGGGCGCCGTCTCGCCAGCGCCGTTGATGAACATCTGGCCCGTGGACGTGCTCCACGAGTACACGGTATTGCCGGAGTTGTGGTTGTAGTTGGCGCCGTACATGTACTGCAGCGCGGCGATGTCATCGAGCATCAGAGACTGCACGCCATGCCCATTGGCGACGCTGTAATAGCTGCCGGGGCTCCCGACGTACGAGCGGTACGTCATGATGGAGTATTCCTGGCTGTCGTGGTCCTGCGGCAGCGCCCCGTAGACGCCCGTGTCGTGACCGTGCTTCAGACCGAGCGCATGGCCGATCTCGTGCATGAACGTGTGATAGGCGTAGTTGCCCTTCTGCGGGTTGTCGTAGGTCGTGCCGGCATTGCCGAACCAGGCGTCTCCGCCTTGCTCGGCAGTCGACGGATAGTACGCCCACGCGGTCGAGGGGCTGTTCGACATTGCGAAGCGCAGGTCCGCGTGCGTGGTCGACGTCTCCGTGATCTCGGTGAAGGTGAGATTGGCGACTGACGAGTAATACTCGTAGATCTCGCGCACGGCGTTCTTCTGCACCGTGTTGAGCGCCTCGAAGTTGTTGTCGCGCTCGCCCGTGTAGCCGTAGAAGCTCGCCTGATCGGGGAAGCTGAAGGTGAGGCTGCCCGATGTCCACTTGATGCCCCGCAGGAGACCGTCGATGTCCTGGTTGCCACTAGCCGATACGCCGCTGGTGCCCGCCTCGTCGCGCGCGATGTCTCCGCTGTCACCGTAGGCGATCCCGGCGCAGGACTCACAAGCGCAGGCGCCATAAGAATAGGTTTCGTGCTCCATAGCGACCCGAATGCTCCCTGTGCCCATAAAAACCAGAATGTATTTAGGGGATGCATTCCTAATATATTCTTCTCGCAGAGCGTTATTGCAAGAAACCTTTCCGCAATATCAATTGATCCAGAGTAATACATATAAAAATCGCGCAAGTATGTTTTACACTTGTTTACGCTGATGGCGCCGGGCGGCATGACCTTCGTCTGCCGGCTGATGATAGACGCGCGTCGCATCTGCAATCCCGTCGTAAACTGTTGGAAAAGCGCCACACATTCGTGCATAATCCTGGCTGAGCGAGACAGACTAACAACCGTTCATTGAATACGGTTCATCGCCACCTATGTGTGGATCGAGCTGTCTCTTGGTGTTGCCGGCGTGTCAGTGCGGCATGCGTTCGCGCTCACGAGCCACCGAGGACGAAATTTTCCTAGTCGAGACATCGAGGTCGCAGACATGCCTATCCGTCGCCTCACAGGAGCGCGCTCCGCCCGCCAGACGACCACCCCTCGGCCGACTGCGAAGGCCGGATTGCATCAACTCATGCAGATCTCCGCGGGACTTGTCGCCCTGGTCGCCGGGGCCGGACTCGTCTTCGCGCAGAGCGGATCGAGCAGTTCCTCAGATGGCAAGGGCCGGCCAGCCATCGCCGCGCCGCCCGAGGCCAAGCCCGCGCCCG
>JAGRKR010000249.1 GCA_020442225.1 Hyphomicrobiaceae bacterium
GCGCTCGTCGGCTTCCGCAACAATCCGCACACCGATGCGCGCGAAACCTCCGTGCGCTCGCTCGAACTGCTGGCACGCGCCCTCAAGACAGGCGTGATGCCGCACATGCGTGCCAAGCAGGCGCCGGTAATCTGGGCGCCGACCGGCACGGGCACCGCCGACCGGCCGATGAAGGATCTCGAGGCGTTGGCGCGGCAGATCGAGGCGGAGGATCCGGAAGTCTGGGCGGTCAACGTGATCGGCGGCTTCGCCTTCTCCGACGTGCCTGAGGCTGGCGTCGCGTTCTCACTGATCACCACCGGCGACGATCCGACCAAGGAGAACGGCATCCTCCAGTGTCTCGTCGACCTCGCGCTGTCGCTTCGCCAGCGCGGGCTGCCCGACGAGTGGAGGCTGGAGGACGCGCTTGCCGAAGCCGACAAGGTCACCGGCGGTCCGGTGATCATCGTCGAGCCGGCGGACAACATTGGCGGCGGTGCGCCCGGCGACTGCACGGCGGTGCTGCGCGGCATGATCGCGCATGGCACGAAGAACGCGGCGGTCGCCATCGCCGACCCGGAATCGGTTGCCGCGCTTGCCGACGCCATGCCCGGAGAGACGCGGCGCCTCAGAATCGGCGGCAAGCAGAGCCCGCTCGACGAAGGTCCGGTCGAGGTCGATGCCGTGTTCCTGCGGCGCAGCGACGGCCGCTTCGCGCTTGAAGACCGCAACAGCCACCTTGCCGCCTCGCAGGGCGTCAACTACGACATGGGCCCGAGCGCAGTGGTCGAGATCGACGGCCGTATCACGGTGCTCCTCAACAGCCGCAAGACGCCGCCTTTCGATCTGGCGCAGTTTCGCAGTCAGGGCATCGTGCCTGAATCATTGTCGGTGATTGGCGTCAAGGCAGCGGTTGCGCATCGCCGCGCCTATGACAAGATCGCCGCGAAGAGCTTCACCGTCACAACCCTTGGGCCGTGCACCAGCGATCTGACCAAGCTCGGCTACAGGCATCTGCGACGGCCGATCTTCCCGCTTGACCCGCTTCCGGAGTCCAAGACCGTCTCCGCCACGACGGAATGACCAGTGCCTGACGGCGCCGTCCCGCCGCCGATATTTGTGATCCCATGAACAAAGCTAGGGGAACCACCCAATGAGCCAACAGCAGGTCGAACGCAACGCGCCAGTGGGACCGACCATGCATTTCGATCGCTCCGCCAAGGAGATCGCGGCAAACAGCAAGGTGCTGCCGGGTGGCGTCAACAGCAATTTCCGGCTGAACATCGCCCCGACGCCGCTGGTGTTCGACCGCGCCGAGGGGCCGTACCTCTACGACATCGATGGCAACCGGCTGATCGACTACTACCTGGGCATGGGGCCGATGATCCTCGGCCACAAGCCGGCGTCGGTGGTCAAGGCGGCCACCGAGCAGATGGAGAAGGGCATTCTCTACGCGGGCCAGACCCACGTCGAGGTCGAGGTCGCCGAGCTGTTCTGCAAGATGGTGCCGTGCGCCGAGCGCGTGCGCTTTAGCTGCGCCGGCTCCGAGGTCGTCCAGGCGGCGCTGCGCATCGCGCGGGCCGCGACCGGCCGCGACAAGTTCGTGAAGTTCGAGGGCCACTATCACGGCTGGTTCGACAGCGTGCTGTGGTCGGTCGCCCCGCCGCTCGACCAGGCCGGCGACGAGTCGGCGCCGACGCCGGTTGCCGGCAGCAAGGGCCAGATCGCGGCGACCGCCGAGCAGATCGCAGTGCTGCCGTGGAACAACCTCGAGCTCCTCAAGGCCCGCCTCGCCAAGGGCGACATCGCCGCGGTGATCATGGAACCGGCCATGTGCAACCAGGGCGCCATTTCGCCCGCTGCCGGCTATCTGGAGGGCGCGCGCGAGGCGTGTCACCGTCACGGTGCGCTGCTGATCTTCGACGAAGTGATCACCGGTTTCCGGCTGGGACCAGGTGGTGCGCAGAAGCTCTTTGGCGTCACGCCGGATCTTTCGGTCTTCGCCAAGGCGATCGCCAACGGCTTCCCCGTGGCGGCAATCGTCGGCCGGGCCGATCTGCTTGATCTGTTCGGCACGGGCGGCGTCCTGCATGGCGGCACCTTCAATGCGCAGCCGGTGACCATGGCGGCCATGGTTGCCACGCAGCAGGCGCTGACGCCGGAACTCTACGAGAGCACCGGTGCGCGCGGGCTGCGGCTGCAGGCGGGCGTGCGCGACGCGCTGGCCGAGGCCGGCATCAAGGCGCAGGTCGTCGGCTTCCCCATGGTCTTCCATGTCGCCTTCGGCCTCGACGCGCCGGCGAAGAATTACCGGGACCTCGCGACGTCGGACAAGGCGGGCTACGTGCGCTTTGCCCTGGCTCTGCTGAAGCGGGGCGTGCGCGTGCTCGAACGCGGCGCCTGGTTCGTTTCTTCCGAACACGACGATGCGGTCATCGACGAGACACTGCGGGCTGTGCGGGCGGCTGCATTGGAGGTGGCGCCGCAACTCGCAGGCTGACGAACCCGGCAAGGGGATGGCGAACAGCCATCCTCGATCGGGGCTAGTGCCTGAAGCACAAGGAGAGGGAAGGGGTCTGAGATGCTTGCAGATACACGACTTGCCAGACTCGGCAGGTGGGCGGCCGTCGCACTGACTGCCGTCACGATTGCCGGCGCGGGAGCCATGGGTATCGCGGAGGCCCGCGAGCAGGGGACGACGCTGACCTGGTCGCATCCGCAGGAGCCGCCGAACTGGAACTACTGGGCGACGGGCGCGAGCGCGCTTTCGGTGCCGGTCTTCCACAACGTCCTGGAGCCGCTGGTCGAGCTGATGGGCGATGGCAGTGTTGCCCCGCTGCTCGCCACCGAATGGACGGTCAGCGACGACGGGCTGACCTATACCTTCAAGCTGCGCGACGCCAAGTTCCACGACGGCACCGATCTCGATGCCGGCGACGTGGTCTACTCGATCATGAAGAACAAGGAGTCGCCGCTCGCCAACACCAAGGTGCCGCTGACGCCGGTGCAGAAGGTCGAGGCCGTCGACGCCCACACCGTCAAGTTGACCCTCAGCAAGCCGAGCCAGCGCCTGCTGAAAGAGCTTGGCCAGACGGCCGGCATCATCGTGCCGGAGGGCTCGCATGAGAAGCTCGACCTCGCCAAGGGCGAACTGGTCGGCACGGGTCCGTACACCTTCGGTGCCTATCGTCCGGACGTCGACCTGACGCTCAACCGCTTCGATGGCTACTGGGGCGACAAGCCGTATTTCGAGAAGATCGTCCACCGCTTCATTCCGGACGAGACGGCGGCGATCAACGCGCTGCTGGCCGGCGAGATCGACATGGTCGCCAGCGTCTTCGGCGAGGGCCTCGATCGTCTGAAGGCGGTTGCCGAGAATTCTGACTTCAAGGTCATCATTCCGGCGCCGATGGAGATCAACTACATCTTCCTGTCGACCCACAAGAAGGAACTGAAGGACCCGCGCGTGCGTCAGGCGATCGCCTATGCGGTCAACCATGACGACATCCTCGAGGGTGCGCAGGCCGGCTACGGTCGCACGGTGTGCCAGTGGGTGACGCCGGCCGGCGAGCCGTGGGACAGCGACTACTGCCCCTACGCCTACGATCCGGCGAAGGCCAAGGCCCTGCTGAAGGAAGCCGGCCAGGAAGGCCTTGAGCTCGACTTCCCCTTCATCACCGTTGCCGAACATCCGGTGATCAAGGACATCCTGGTCGAGCAGATGGCCGCCGTGGGCATCACCCTGAAGCCGCGTGCGCTCGATCTCGCCACCTGGCTTGAGCAGGTCAACACCAACGGCGACTACGAGTTCTCGAACCTGACCTCGAACGTCAAGGCCGAGGCTTTCGTCTGCAAGGGCGGCCGTCAGCCGCTCGGCCGGCCGGACTCGGAGCTCTGCGACGAGACCTTTGACCAGATGGCCGCAGCGTCGGACTCGATCCTCGACCAGGGCGAGTACGTGAAGGCGATGGCGGCGATGACCAAGCAGTTCGCCGACAGCGCCTGGGTCATTCCGATCCACCAGAAGGCGACGCCGACGCTGACCCGTTCGGACCTCGTCGGTCAGAAGCCCTACCGCTTCCGCGTCGAGATGGACGCGCGCAAGCTGCACTGGGCCAGCAACTAGATTGCTCTTGCGGGAGGCGCCACCGGTGCCTCCCGCCTCGTACCTTTTCATGCAGGGCGGCGACCAATGGCCGTCTGTTTCTGGAAACGCGCAATGAATTTGAGGGTCGTCAAGTCAGTCGATCGTGGGGCTGCGATACTGCGGCCCCGGTGATCAACGGCTCGTCGTTTGTTTCGGCCTGCACGAAGCAGGCCTCTCGGCATCGGGGCGTGATCAAAGACACGCATGACAGAAGAGGTATGAGATGTTTGCAGACATGAAGCTTGCCAAACTTGGCAAGTTGGCAGCGGTCGCCCTGACCGCCGTCACGATCGCGGGAGCGGGCGCCATCGGCGCTGCCGAGGCCCGCGAGCAGGGGACGACGCTGACCTGGTCGCACCCGCAGGAGCCGCCGAACTGGGACTTCCTGAAGACGGGCTCCAGCGCCCTCATGGTCCCGGTGTTCCACAACGTCCTAGAGCCGCTGGTCGAGCTCATGGGCGACGGCAGCGTCGAGCCGCTGCTGGCCAAGTCGTGGACCATCAGCGACGACGGTCTCGTCTACACCTTCACGCTTCGTGACGCGAAGTTCCATGACGGCACCGACCTCGACGCCGGCGATGTCGTCTACTCGATCATGAAGAATAAGGAATCGACGCTCGCCAACACCAAGGTGCCGCTGGCGCCGGTGGAGAAGGTCGAGGCGGTCGATGCCCACACCGTCAAGATGACCCTCAGCAAGCCGAGCCAGCGCCTGCTGAAGGAACTCGGCCAGACCGCGGGCATCATCATTCCCGAAGGTGCGGCCGAGAAGTACGACTTCGCCAAGGGCGAGCTGGTCGGCACTGGCCCCTACAAGTTCGGCGACTACCGGCCGGACGTCGACGTGACGCTGACCCGTTTCGACGACTACTGGGGCGACAAGCCGTATTTCGAGAAGATCACCCATCGCTTCATTCCGGATGAGACGGCGGCGATCAACGCGCTGCTGGCCGGCGAGATCGACATGGTCGGCGCTGTGCTCGGTGAAGGTCTGGATCGCCTGAAGTCGCTTTCCGACAACGCGGACTTCGAGGTGATCCTGCCGGCTCCGATGGAGACGAACTACCTCTTCCTGAGCACCCACAAGGAAGCCCTGAAGGACATCCGCGTGCGCCAGGCGATCGCCTATGCGATCAATCGTGACGACCTGATGGAAGGCGGACAGGCGGGCTACGGCAAGACGACCTGCCAGTGGATCATCCCGGCCGGCGAGCCGTGGACCAGCGACTATTGCCCGTACCCCTACGATCCGGCGAAGGCCAAGGCCCTGTTGAAGGAAGCCGGGCAGGAGGGTCTGGAGCTCGACTTCCCGTACCTGACGGTCGCCGAATTCCCGCCGCTCAAGGATATCCTCATCGAGGAGATGGCGGCGGTCGGCATCACCCTGAAGCCGCGCCCGCTCGATCTCGCGACGTGGCTGCAGCAGGTCAACACCGACGGGCAGTACGAGTTCTCCAACCTGACGTCCAACGTCAAGGCGGAAGGGTTCGTCTGCAAGGGCGGCCGCCAGCCGCTCGGCCGGCCGGACTCGGAAGTCTGCGACACGACGTTCGACGAGTTGGCCGCCGGTTCGGACGCCATCCTCGGCAAGGACGAGTACATCAAGGCGATGGCCGCGATGACCAAACAGCTCTCCGACGCCGCCTGGGTCATCCCGACCTTCCAGAAGTCCACTCCGACGGTCATGCGGTCTGATCTCGCCGGCCTGAAGTCCTATCGCTTCAAGCTGGAAATGGATGCCCGCAAGTTGCGCTGGGCCAGCAAGTAGCCTGCTCTCGCGGGGGGCGCCTGTGACAACAGGTGCCTCCCGCCTCGCATGCTTTATGCATGAACCGGCAAACCAAAAACCGCCGCTCCTGGGTCTGCGTATGAATCTTCGGGTCATCAAGCTGGTTGGTCGTGAGACGGTAACGCTCGCCGCCTCGGCACTTGTCGGCTCGATCGTTGTCTTTGGCCTGCTCCGCCTGCTCGGCGGTGACGTGGCGCTGATGATCCTCGGCCAGGACGCCGATCCGGCCGAAGCCGAAGCGCTTCGTCAGCAGCTCGGCCTCAACGATCCCTATTACCTCCAGTATTTCCACTGGATCTCCGGCTTCGTCACCGGCGATCTCGGCTCCGCCTACTCCGGCGGCTACGACATTTTCGAGCAGATCGTGGTGCGCATGGGCCCGACGTCGCTGCTCGCCTTCGGCTCGCTGACGCTCTCCATCCTGCTCGCCATCGGCATCGGCACCTATTCGGCTCTGAACGACAAGAAGCTCGTCGGCACGGTGATCGACGTGGTTGCGCAGCTCGGCATCGCCATGCCGTCCTTCTGGGCAGCGCTGCTCCTCGTCTATCTCTTCGCCGTCATTCTCGGCTGGCTGCCGGCCGGCGGCTACGTGCCCTTCTTCGAGGATCCGGTCGCCTCGCTGCGCTCGATGATCCTGCCGATCGTGGCGCTTTCGACCAGTACGGCGGCGATCAAGACGCGCTTCGTGCGCTCCGCCATGCTCGACATCATGAACGAGGACTACATCCGCACCGCCATGGCCAAGGGGCGCACCTTCGGCAGCGCCGTGCTGCGCCACGGCCTCCGCAACGTCGCCATTCCGGTGCTCACTGTCAGCACGCTCCAGCTCGGCAGCCTGCTCGCCGGCGCCATCGTGCTGGAGAACGTCTTCGTGCTGCCGGGTATCGGCCGCCTGCTGCTGGTGGCGGTGAACGGCCGCGAGGTCATGGTCGTGCAGTCGCTCGCCTTCGTCATCGTCATGATCGTTCTGGTGATGAACTTCCTCATGGATATTGCATACGGCATCCTCGATCCGCGTATCGCCGACAAGAAGACCGGAGGCGGTCATGGCTGATGTGACCGTGGGTTCGGCCGGAGCCGACAACGAAGAGTCCTACGCGCCGCAGCGCGGCTCGCGGCGGTTGCCGGCGACGCTGATCATCGGCGGGATTCTCGTCGTGCTGGTCGTCGGCATCGCGCTCTTGTCTTTCGTCTGGACGCCCTGGGATCCCGCCAAGCTCAACATCCGCTCGCGGCTTGCGCCGCCGGGCACGCCGGGTTTCCCGCTCGGCACCGACCGGCTCGGGCGCGACATGCTCACCCAGATCATGGTCGGCGCCCGCAACTCGCTCTACGTCAGCATTGTCTCGACGGTGTTCGCGCTGGTGGTCGGCACGATCCTCGGCCTGTTCACCGCGGCGTCGAGCAGCCGCTGGCAGTCGGTCCTGACCCGCGCCATCGACGTCGGCGTCGCCATCCCCGGCATTCTGGTGGCGCTGGTGCTCGCCACCGCAATCGGCCCCGGCAACACCGCCTCGATCATCGCCATCATCATCTGGTTCATTCCGGTGGCGGCGCGTGTCGTCATCGGGCCGGCCAAGCAGGTGCTCGCCCTCGATTTCGTCGAGGCCGCCTTCGCCTATGGTCGCAGCAAGACCTTCGTGCTCGCCAGCCATGTGCTGCCCAATATCAGCTCGATCCTGATCGTGCAGGCGTCCGTGATGTTCGCTTCCGGCATCCTCGCCGAAGCGGGCCTTTCCTTCATCGGCATCGGCGCGCAGCCGCCGACCGCTTCGTGGGGGCGTATCCTCAAGGAAGCGCAGCCGATGATCGACGTTGCGCCGACGCTGATGGTGTTCCCCGGTGTTGCCATCATGGTCGCCGTGCTGGGCTTCAACCTGCTCGGCGACGGCCTGCGCAGCTTTCTCGATCCGCGCCAGATCGCGGTTCAGGACGGTCACTGATGCTGGCGATCCGCAACTTCAAGCTGACCATCGGCGGCAACGAGATCGTCGCCATCGAGACGCTCGACATCGCGGCCGGCCGGCGCGTCGGGCTGGTCGGCGAGTCCGGTTCGGGCAAGTCGATGACGGCGATGAGCATCGCCGGCCTGCAGCCGCGCGAGGCGGTGCTGTCGGGCTCCATCACCTATCAGGGGCGGGAACTCGTCGGCCTGCACGATCGCGAACTCGCCAAGATTCGCGGCGCCCAGATCGGCTTCATCCCGCAGGACCCGACCCGGGCCCTCAATCCGACCACGCGCATCGGCAAGCAGGTGGCCGAGGCGCTCCGCCTCAACACCGATCTTGACCGCGGCGCCATCCGCAAGCGGGTGCTGGAGCTGCTCGATCAGGTGCAGCTTCCCGA
>JAGRKR010000250.1:0-4474 GCA_020442225.1 Hyphomicrobiaceae bacterium
CGCTCCACCTCGCGCGCCACCAGACCATACTGCACGTAGCTCTGGCCGGTGCCGCCGTAGACCTCGGGCAGCGTCACGCCGAGCAGTCCCATCTCGCCCATTTCGCGCATGACGGCGCGGTCGAACGTCTCGTTGCGGAAGGCGTCACGCACGCGCGGCATCAACCGCTCCTGGCAGAAGAGGTGCGCAGCGTCCCGCACCATGCGCTCTTCCTCGCTCAACTGAGCATCGAGCAGGAACGGGTCCTCCCAGGCAAATGCGGCTTTCGTCTTGGCGCTGCTCTTCTCGGCGGGTGTCTTGTCTTGCATGACGCTCTCTTGCCTGGGCTGTTGGGCTCAACTGGGGTTCCGGCCACTTTGCCGCTGGCGCTCTTGCTGTCAAGACGTGGCGCCATCGGCGCTCGGCCCGCGTAACCCGTCAGTTGTCCGTCGAATTGCGCCCTGCTACGATCCCGGCGAGGCTACGGGGCAGGTCCAAGCATGGGCAAGTCGGTCTTCATTTCGTATCGCCGCGACGACTCCGCGGCGTGGGTCGACCGCATCTACGAGCGGCTCTCGCAAAGCCTTCGAAACAGCAAGCTCTTCATGGATGTCGACGACATTCCGCCCGGACGCGACTTCGTGCGCGAGCTGGAACGTCAGGTCGCGGGGTGCGACGTGCTGCTCTGCATGATCGGCAGGGGCTGGCTCGATGCCCGCGACGGCAAGGGGCGGCGGCGATTGGACGACGAGAACGATTTCGTCCGCATCGAGGTGGCGAGCGCGTTGCGGCGCGACGATATTCGCGTCGTGCCGGTCCTCATCGATGGCGCGCGCATGCCGGAGGAGCGTGAGCTCCCGGCTTCCCTCAAGCCACTCGCGCGGCGCAACGCCGTTGCGATCTCGCGCGCGAGCTTCGGCCCGGACATCGCCAGGCTGGTCGATGCCATCGAGGAACGCCAGCGTCCGGCGGCACACGCCGCCGCGACACCGGCGCTGCACAGATCGTTTCTGAGCTACAGCCTCGTCCTGCTGGCGGCCGTTACGCCACTCTTCTTCCTCGGCCAGCGCCTCGAGCTCGGCGGCGCCGTGCACATGATGATGCTGGGAGCCTGCGCCGTCCTCGCCGTGGCCCTGCTGGCGAACGGCTTCGCAGGCGGCTACCGGGGCACGTGGCGCAGCCTGCTCGCCGCGGCTGGAATCGGCTGGCTCGCGCTGTTCGCCGGCTACCTGACGCACGAGGCATGGCGGCTCAGGATCTACGAGGCGAAACGAGCGGCACAGACCGGCCCCTTCCGCCTGATCACGGACAT
This sequence comes from Hyphomicrobiaceae bacterium, assembly GCA_020442225.1. Next base: position 1,292 of record JAGRKR010000250.1, read on the forward strand.
CCCGAGCTACGATGCGATACCGCTTGCGGGAGGCCTGATGACGTTCCTCGTCGCGGCCTTCATCCTGCTCCGCATATCGTCGCGACGGCGGTAGGGCGCGATCTCAGAAGGCGAATTCGTTGAATACCGGCATCACGCTGCCTTTCCAGGCGCCGTGAAAGCGCTCAAGCATGACGTCGGCGGTGGTCCTGCCGGCGCCCACGATCTCGTCGAGCGGGGCAAGATAGATCCGCTCGTCCGCGCCGGTGGCGTCCTTCCGGGCGCGCCGCGCCAAACCGCGATGGGAGATCGCCAACACCTCGCGGGCGACATCGCCGACGCCGCCCGACCGGAACGGAGCCGCGAGCGCCAGACGGGGCACGTCGTCGCGCAGCGTCTGGCGCTCCTGCGCCGTCCAGTCCTTGACCAACTGCCAGGCCTCATCGAGCGCCACGCGGTCGTAGAGCAGGCCGGTCCAGAACGCCGGAAGCGCGCTGATCTGCGGTGCAAGCCCGCCGTCCGCGCCGCGCATCTCCAGAAAGCGCTTCAAGCGAACCTCGGGAAAAAGCGTGGTCAGATGGTCCGACCAGTCGTCGATGGTGGGCGTCTCCCCCGGCAGCGCCGACAGGCGGCCGGCGAGAAAATCCCGGAACGAGGCGCCGGCCACATCGATGTACTCGCCCGCCCGGTAGACGAAGTACATCGGTACGTCCAACGCGTAGTCGACATAGCGCTCGAAACCCATGCCGTCCTCGAACACGAACGGCAGCATGCCCGTGCGGTTCGGGTCGGTATGGCGCCAGATCTCGCTGCGCAGGGAGCGGAAGCCGTTGGGCCGCCCCTCCGTGAAGGGCGATGCGGCGAACAGCGCGGTGGCGATGGGTTGCAGCGCCAGCGAGACGCGCAGCTTCTGCACCATGTCCGCCTCGTCGGCGAAGTCGAGGTTCACCTGGATCGTGGCCGTCCGGTACATCATCTCGAGGCCCTGGGCGCCGACCTGGGGCATGTAGCGGGTCATCACGGCATAGCGGCGCTTGGGCATGCGCGGCGTCTCATCGAGCCGCCAGAGCGGCGAGAAACCGAGCCCCAGCGCGCCGACGCCGAGTTCGCCTCCCACCGCCTTCACCTGATCGAGATGCTCCATCGTTTCGCGATGGACCTGATGAATGGTCTCGAGGATCGCGCCCGACAGCTCGAACTGGCCACCCGGCTCGAGCGACACGGTGCCACCACCGAGTTCGTCCGAGCGCTTCAAGGCGATGATGGTCTCGCCTTCGCGGATCGCCTCCCAGCCGTAGCGTGCGATCAGCCCTTCCATCAAGGCGCAAACACCCGCAGGCCCCTCGTAGGGGACGGGCGAGCGATCGGCGACATTGAAGAGAAACTTCTCGTGCTCGGTGCCGATACGCCAAGCAGAACTCGGTTTGCTGCCGGCAGCGATCCAGCCGACGAGATCGTCGCGCGAGCGCACCAATGGACTGAGCGTACCTTCCTCGCGCGTCGACATCCGAGCTTCCTTCAAGGGGTGCGTGGACCGGGACCGGTCTAGCCGATGTTCTTATGGCGAGACCCATCCCCGCGCACAAGTGAGATGCGATATCTGTGATCGGCCGCGGGTGCGGCCGAGAGAGCAACCTGAGCGTGCGACCAAGCAGATGATCACGCGCAACACCCAAGGTTATCAACAGGGAATTTGTGGATAACTCTCGCTAGACGAACTTGTTGTGGACTGAATAACGAAAAGTCTGGCAATCATAATCCTGTCCCAACTGCCCGCGACGATCCCCCAGATTTTGTCCCAGCGGGATTCTTGTGACAGCCTCGCGCCATCAAGCTGCGAGGCTTTTTTTTCGCTCATTCCGCACCGGGCCCCCTCTCGCATCCGACTCATGCCAAGGCTGCCATGTTGAGCAGGCCGCGCACAGTGATCGACGGGGTAACGATGTGCACCGGCCGCGCCGCACCGAGCAGTATAGGGCTCACCGAGACGCCATTGCCAATCACCTTCAGGAGATTGAAGGCAATGTTGGCGGCATCGAGGCTCGGCATGACCAGCAGGTTGGCCTGCCCCTTCAGCCGCGAGTTGGGAAAAATCTCGTCGCGGATGAACGGCGACAGCGCGGCGTCGGCATGCATCTCGCCCTCGACCTGCAGCTCCGGCGCCCGGGCCGCGACGATCTCCAGCGCCTCGCGCATCTTGCGGGCCGAGGGCGCCTCCGACGTGCCGAAGCTCGAATGCGAGACGAGAGCGATACGCGGCTCGACGCCGAAGCGGCGCACCTCCGCGGCCGCCATGATGGTCGTATGGGCCAGTTGCTCCGGCGTCGGGTCGTAGCTGACATAGGTATCCGTCAGGAAGAACGTGCCGGATTGCAGGATCATCGCCGACAGCGTCGCGAAGTCCCTGACGCCCTCGGCCTTGCCGATGACCTGCTCCACGTGCTGGAGATGATACTGGAAGCGACCGACGGGACCGCAGATCGCCGCGTCCGCATCGCCGCGACGCAACAGCATGCAGGCAATGACCGTCACATGCGTTCGCGCGATGGCCTGGGCCTGTGTCGGCGAGATGCCCTTGCGCTCGACCAGACGGTGGTACTCCTCGGCCATGCCCGGCGTGCGCGGGTCCGCGTCCGCGTCGAAGATCTCGATGCCCTTGCCGTCCCGCACCCGCAAGCCGAGATGGCTCAGCATGCGTTCGATGCTCTCCCGCCGGCCGATCAGGATGGGCCGGGCGATGCCCTCCGAAACGAGCTGCTGGGCTGCCTGCAGCACATACGGGTGCTCGCCGTCGGCGAAAACAATGCGCTTCGGTGACTGCTTCGCGGTGTCGAAGATGGGCTTCATGACGAAGCCGGAGCGCCAGACGAACGCCGAGAGGCGCTCGCGATAGGCGGCAAAATCCTTGATCGGGCGCGTGGCAACGCCACTATCCATGGCGGCCTTGGCGACGGCCGCGGAGATCTCCACGATCAGCCGCGGATCGAACGGTTTCGGGATGATGTAGTCCGGCCCGAACACGAACGTATCGGCCTTGTAGGCGGAGAGCACGACGTCGGAGGCCTCGCCCTCGGCGATGCCGGCCAGTGCCTCGACGGCCGCCTTCTTCATCTCCTCGTTGATGGTCGTGGCGCCGACGTCCAGCGCGCCCCGGAACAGGAAGGGAAAGCAGAGCACGTTGTTGATCTGGTTCGGATAGTCCGA
>JAGRKR010000250.1:4616-4993 GCA_020442225.1 Hyphomicrobiaceae bacterium
AGGAAAATGTCCGTCCCGACGATTGCTTCACCCAGCGTGCGGGCGGTCGTCTCGCGGGCATAGGTGACCTTGTAGGGGTCCATCAGCTCCTGCCGGCCCTGATAGACGACGCCGAGGATGTCGCAGACGGTGATGTTCTCGCGCGGCAGCCCGAGCGAGCGCAGGAGATTGAGGCACGCCAGGGCGGCGGCGCCGGCCCCGGAACAGACGAGCTTCACGTCGGCGAGCGACTTGCCGACGACCTTCAGGCCGTTGAGAATGCCGGCAGCGACGACGATCGCCGTGCCATGCTGATCGTCGTGGAACACAGGAATGCGCATGCGCTCGCGCAGTCGCCGCTCGATCTCGAAGCACTCCGGCGCCTTGATGTCCTCGAG
>JAGRKR010000251.1 GCA_020442225.1 Hyphomicrobiaceae bacterium
CTCAAGGCTCGCAAGGTCCGCAACATCGAGACCGCCAAGGCCGACCTCGTGGCGACCGGCAACATCGGCTGCATCACACAACTCCAGACCGGCACCGACCTCAACGTCGTGCACACGGTCGAGTTGCTCGACTGGGCCTACGGCGGGCCGATCCCGCACGGCCTCGAGAAATTCCAGAAGTTCGTGCGCGACGTGCCGAATCCGTCGCCGAGCCGCGTGCCCTGACCACTCCCGTTCCGAGAGCCAAGCCGATGTCCCTGTCGACCGACCCCGTTGCTTTGACCGAGGCACTGGTGCGCTGCCCGAGCGTCACGCCCGAGGAAGGCGGCGCCTTGACATTCATGGAGCGGGAGCTCGCGGGGGCCGGCTTCGCCTGCCAGCGGCTGACCATGACCGAGCCCGGCACGCCGGACGTTGAGAACCTCTATGCCCGACTGGGCACGGGAAAGCCGCATCTGTGCTTCGCCGGCCATACCGATGTCGTGCCGGTCGGCGACGAGCGACGCTGGAGTCATCCACCTTTCGCCGCCGTGATCGAGGGCGGGTTCCTCTATGGTCGCGGCGCCGTGGACATGAAGGGCGCGATCGCCTGTTTCATGGCGGCAACGGCCCGCCATCTCGCCAGGACGGGGCGGCTCGAGCAGGGCTCGCTGTCGTTTCTCATCACTGGCGACGAGGAGGGGCCGTCCATCAACGGCACCATGAAGGTTCTGGAGTGGATGCATGAGACGGGAGAGGTGCTTGACGCCTGTCTGGTCGGCGAGCCAACCTGTCCGGACGCGCTCGGCGACGAGATCAAGATAGGCCGTCGCGGCAGCCTGAGCGGGGAGATCGTCGTCGAAGGCAAGCAGGGGCACGTTGCCTATCCGCGCCTTACGGACAATCCGGTTCCGAAGCTCGCCCGCATCATCGACCGGCTCTCCGCCGTGCGACTCGACCAGGGCAACGCCCATTTCGAGCCCTCGAACCTCGAGGTGACCGTCGTGAGCGTGCCGAATTCCGTCACGAATGTCGTCCCCGCCGAGGCTCGCGCGCGCTTCAACATCCGCTACAACACCGAGTGGACACGGCCGCGGCTGGAAGACCTCGTGACGAAGCTCGTGGCCGAGGCGGCGCGCGAGGTTTCCGCGCATTACACCCTGGGCTTCTCGGGGACGGGCGACGTGTTCCTGACCAAGCCCGGCGTGCTGGTCGATACCATGGTGGCGGCTGTCGAAGCTGAGCTGGGGCGCCGGCCGAATCTCACCACGGGCGGCGGCACCTCGGACGCGAGGTTCATCCAGGCCTATTGTCCGGTGATCGAGTTTGGCCTCGTCAACACGACCATCCACGCCATCGACGAGCGCGTGTCTGTCGCCGATCTCGAGAGGCTGACGCAAATCTATGAGCGTTTCATCGCCGGCTATTTCGCGATGGCCGGCTGACCCGCGTCACTCCGTCATGTCGAGAGCGTGCTGGATGACTTTGCGCATGACGCTCGGCAGCGCCTCGGCGTGGAGGTCGCGGCGATGCGCCCAGCGGCAGCGCGAGGCGTCGGCCCAGAACGTCAGTGCGGCGTCGGCCGGCACGATCGCGCGATAGATCAGAAG
>JAGRKR010000252.1 GCA_020442225.1 Hyphomicrobiaceae bacterium
GGCGCCGGTCAGCTCGCCGTCGCCGAGGAGGTTCTGGCCGCGCTGGGGATCACGGGCATCACGCTGGTGGGTGTCGCCAAGGGGCCGGATCGCGACGCCGGACGCGAGCACTTCCACCGCTCCGGTCGTCCGCCGTTCATGCTCGAGCCGCGTGATCCCGTGCTCTACTTCGTGCAGCGGCTCCGCGACGAGGCGCACCGGTTTGCAATCGGCAGCCATCGCGCCAAGCGCGCCAAGACGATCACCGTAAATCCCCTGGACGAGATCGCCGGCATCGGCCCGACGCGCAAGCGGGCGCTGCTGCAACACTTCGGCTCGGCCAAGGCCGTATCACGCGCCGGGGTCGCCGATCTGGCGGCCGTCGAGGGCATCAGCCTCGCCACGGCGCAGCTCATCTACGACTTCTTTCACGACGCCGATCGCTGAGGCCTGCCGCCGGGCGATCACTTGGGCGGCGGAGGCATGCGCTCGAAGTTCGGCACGTCGCTGGGCGTGACGTCCCAGCCGGCCCGGTCCTTGGTGTAGACGACGGCCTGCGTCTTGAACCAGTCGTTGTTGTCAACTGAGCCGACGGCAATGCCGACGATGCCGGGTCTCGCCGAGTTCTCACCGAATATGCGGCTGCCGCACTTGGGGCAGAAATGGCGGGTGTTGATGTTGCCACTGTCGGCCGTCACGGCATAGCTCGCCGTCGTGCCCTTGATCTCCACATCGCTCGACTTGAAGAATGCGAGAGACATGTGACCGGTGCCCGAGGCGCGCTGACAGTCCTTGCAGTGGCACTGGGCCATGCGCATCGGCTCGGCATTCAGTGCGAAGCTGACCGCGCCGCACAGGCAGCGTCCGGTCGCGTAGGGGGTGGCGGACATCGTGGGTTCCTCGTGGCTCGAGTGGCAATGCAGCGGCCGGCCCGGTCCGATCATCGCGGGCCGGGCAGCCTCAGGGTGAGGGTATACCAGCAGTGACCGGCCCGGAACCTCCCGCTTCCGACATGAACCAATCGTGATTGTGGGCGGCCCCCGCCCGCGTTCGCGGTGTCAGAGGGCGGCATTCGGCGCTTTGCATGTGGCACGGTGACAAGCTATAGGGGCCATGCAGGAAGCCTGTCGCCGGGGCGCGAGCGCCCTCGATTCGCGGCAGGAGGGCGGAATTGGTGGCGACGCCAGGCAGGAGCAACGAATGGGCTCGGAGAGCAAATCGCGAGAGTCGGCGCTCAGCGGCTCCTGGGAAGTCATCAAGATCGTGCTGCAGGCGTTCGTGCTGGCACTGATCATCCGCAACTTTTTCTATCAACCGTTCAACATTCCGTCGGGGTCGATGAAGTCGACCCTGCTCGTGGGTGACTATCTGTTCGTTTCGAAGCTGTCCTACGGCTACTCGCGCTACTCGTTCCCGTTCGGTCTCAATCTGTTCTCGGGCCGTGTCTTCGCCGGGGAGCCCAAGCGCGGCGACATCATCGTCTTCAAGCAGCCGCTCGACAACTCGACGGACTACATCAAGCGCCTCATCGGCCTGCCCGGCGACACCATCCAGATGCGCGCCGGCGTGCTCTACATCAACGGCAAGGCCGTGCCAAAGCGCCGGGTCGCGGACTTCGTCTACCGCAACCGTTTCGGCAGCGTCATCCGTGTGCCGCGCTACGAGGAGACGCTGCCCGAGGGGCGCAAGTATTTCGTGCTCGACGAGGACCCCAACGGAGACCTCGACTCGACCATCGAGTTCAAGGTTCCGCCCGGCAAGTACTTCATGATGGGCGATAATCGCGACGACTCCCAGGACAGTCGCAAGATGGACGTGGTAGGCTTTGTGCCTTACGAGAATCTCGTCGGTCGGGCCGAGATCATTTTCTTCTCGGCTGACGAATCGTCGAGCCTCCTGGAGCCATGGCGGTGGCCGTTCACGATCCGCTGGGGACGCATTTTCCAGATGGTGCGCTGAGGACGGTGCGCATACCCAAGAAGCTTTCGGCGCTCGAGGAGCGCATCGGCTACGACTTCGCCGACAAGGCCCTGCTCAAGCGCGCCATGACCCATGCGAGCCTGCGCGGTCAGCGCAGCGTCTCGAATGACAACGAGCGCCTCGAGTTCCTGGGGGATCGCGTGCTCGCGCTGACGATCGCGGCCTACCTCGAGGAGACCTATCCGGACGAGGCCGAGGGCGAGCTGGCGCGCCGTTTCAACAAGCTCGTGCGCCGGGAGGCCTGTGCGGCCGTCGCCCGGACCATCGACCTCGGCGCGGCCCTGTTCATGACGCCGTCGGAGGCGGATAACGGCGGGCGAAACAAGGATACGATCCTCGCCGACGGCTGCGAGGCGCTGCTCGGCGCCGTGTTCAAGGAGGCGGGCTTCGAGGTCGCGAATAGCCTCGTGCTGCGACTGTGGCAACCGCGTCTCGCCGGTGGACGGAAAGTCGACCGGGACGCCAAGTCGGCCCTGCAGGAGTGGGCGCAGGGGCAAGGGCTCGGCCTGCCGATCTACGTCGAGGAGCGCCGCGAAGGCCCCGACCACGCGCCCAGGTTCCGCGCGCGCGTCGAGATCGAAGGTCTGGCGCCCGAGCACGGCGAAGGCACGAGCAAGCGTCTGGCGGAACAGGCTGCAGCACGCACGATGCTGAACCGGGAAGGGGTCGTGGAATGAGTGGGCGCGAAGCAACATGACGGCCGAGGCCCGCCGGGGCGGAGAGGGAACGGAAGCGCGGCGCTGCGGCTTCGCTGCGATCATCGGCGCGCCGAATGCCGGCAAGTC
>JAGRKR010000253.1 GCA_020442225.1 Hyphomicrobiaceae bacterium
ACGGAATCGAAGTGGGTGAAGCCCGTGGCCAGCACGACGGAGCCGGCCTCCACGCTCTTGCCGTTCGACAGAGCCACCGTGAAGCCGCCCGGCGCGCCCGTGCACGACTTGACGGTCGTCGACAAGTGGCGCTCGACGAAGCTCGCGTGATCGTGCTCGACCCGGCGCACCATGCCGCCGATGGCATCCGACGCCCACTCGCCCGACGGTACGAGCTTTGCGTAGCCCGAATGGATGGGGGCGCCACCGAGCTTGTCCGTCTTCTCGACCAGTATGCTCTTCTGGCCGACCGTGGCCAGCGCGTGCGCGGCGGCCAGTCCTGCCGGACCACCGCCGACAATGAGTATGGGCTTTGTCATCTCTACGTCTGCCTCGTCTTCCTCAGCCCCAAGCTGAACGCGTTCCTGTCGGCGGCAGCGGACAACGTGCCCGCCCATTCAACTGTGCGATCGTCTCACTCCGCCGGCGGCGGCGGGATCACCTCGCGCCGCACCGGCTTGTAGCCCGGTCCGGAGGTGAGCCGGAGCCTCGGATCGTAGAGCTGATCCTGCTTGCCGGCCTCGACCTCCTTCAGATACGCCTCGAATTCCTGCTTCTTGAGCTGCCAGTCGATGCCGAGCTTCTCGAAGAGCTGCTCGGTCGGCGAGGCGTGCCAGTGCGACTGCACGATCTTGTAGGGATGCGCGCCGCAGGCCAGCGCCGCAAACTGGCAGTCGGCCAGCACCGGCAGCTCGAACGGCTTGCCCGCCGCCTTGCCGATCCACTGGTTCTTGTCGAGCGTGGTGATGCAGCCGGTGTCGTGGCCGATCATCACGTCCGACTGCGCCTCCTCGACGGCGACGCGGATCTTGCGATCGATGGCGAACGAGCGTGTGAACTCGCGCTCGGAGATGATGTGGCGGAAGCCGAAGCCACAGCAGTCGTACCAGGTCTTGTAGTCGATCACCTGCGCGCCCAGCGCCTGCAGGATGCCCGTCGAGACGGCGACGCGATTACCCTCGAGGATGGTGTCGTCGTAGATCGCGTCCTCCGGCACCATCTTGTAGACGTGGCAGGCCGGATGGATGGTGGCGCGGATCTTCGAAGCATCGAGTGTCTGATGCTTGGCGATCTCATGGCGCATGACGTGCACCCACTCGGAGTAGTGCACGATCTCCTCGGGAATGAGCAGCTTGCCGTCGACGAGGCGGCCGAGCTTGCCGAGAATCTTCTTCACCTTCTCGCGCAACTGTGCCGAATGCAGGAGGTAGCCGCGCACCTCCTTGTAGTTGCCGAAGCTCGTGCCGCAATGCACCAGCGGATAGAAGTGCCCGACCTCGCCGCCGTGCGCCTTGGCCGAGACGTAGGCCTGATGGAAGTTGCGCAGGAAGACGGCCGCCAGGCTCTCGATGTTGCCGATACCGGAGCCGTGATAGTTCCAGGCCGTGCAGGACGTCTGATCGGTCTCGTCGAGGTATTCGATGCCGAGCTTGTTCTGCAGCCACAACAGCGAGACGGGATAGCCGGGGATGTTGCCGCACTGCCCGCAGCTCTTGTGATGCCAGAGCTGTGTCGTCGGCACCCGCTTGGTCCAGCCGTAGAGTGTCTTCACCTCGATCGGCTTGTGCGCGTCGGTGATGCGATGGACGACGATCTCGCCGTCCTTCTCGAGCTGCCACATGGCATCGCGCACGTCCTCGACGCGATCCTTGTTGGTCAGCAGCGAGCGCCGGTCGATCTTCTGCTCGACCCAGGCGGTGGCGATCTGGGCCTCGCCCGGCGACAGGTTGGCCGGCGTCCATTCGGACCCGTGGCCGGTGAAGCGCTCGCCCGTTGCCGGCGGCTTCGTACCGTTGTCGGTGGTCATCGTGCGGTCTCCCAATTCAAGGTTGGGGATTGCGACTCGTCTTGCTAGCGCTCAGTCCTCGTCGGCATCATCCTGTTCCTCCAGGAAGTCGTTCCAGTCCTCGCGCTTCTCCTCCATGATGTCCGTTATGACATCGAAGAGGTTCTCGTCGATCGTCTCAAGCTGGTCGAGGACGCCGGTCATCTCCCAGATCGTATAGAGCTCGACCGAGGTCTTGAGGTTCACCTCCCAGGCCGTCTCCGTCGTGTTGAGGGTCGCCATGGGAATAGCCTTGCGCAGCAGCTTCAGCGGCGCCTCGACCTTGGAGATGTTCGGCCCCCAGTCGGCGAAATGATCCTTGTTGATCATGTCGGGAGAGAGCTGGTTGCCGGTCGAGATCAGCTTCAGCATCACGCGCGAGAAGGGCCGCAGCACGTCCTTGGCCGACTGCATGCCGTGCTTGATGGCAACCTCGCGCATGAGCATGACGAGACCGCCCGGCGAGTTGCGGAAGGGGCAGCGCGCGGCGCACGTGTAGCACTGGGCGCAGGACCAGATCTTCTCCTGCATGGCATCGTAGATGCCCTCGAGGTTCTCGGTCCACAGCAGCTGCACGATCTCGCGCGGCGAGAAGTCGTAATAATGCGCGGCCGGGCATGTCGCCGTGCAGATGCCGCAGTTGAGGCAGCCGTTGAGCTCGTGATCGAAGCGCAGGTCGCCCTGGATATCCTTGAAGATCTCCTCGAGCTTGGAACGCGGCAGCGGCGGCCGCTCGGAAACGGGATCACCGATATAGTCCTGCACCCGGCTGGTGGTCGCATGCGCCATGGCTGTCGCTCCTCGCCGCCGTCAGTAGCTCAGCACCTTGCAGTCGCCCTCCATGATCTCCTCGACCAGATAGGCGCCCCCGACGATCCCCGAGCACTCGGGAATGAGGTCGCTCTCCTTCATGTCGAACAGATCGAGGTTGGGGGAGCAGCAGTAGAATTTCACACCGGCTTCGTGGGCATCCTTGATAAAGTCGTAGACGGACTTCGGCGAGCCTTCCTTGACGAACAGGCTCTCGGCCACGCCCTTCTTCATCAGGCGGCCGGAGGTGGCGGTGCAGATCACCTCGACCTCGTACTCCATGGCCGCCGCAACGGAGGCCTGGAAGATCGGCGCACCCAGCTCCTCGCCATTGCGCGGGTCGGTGTTCGCCATGATGATCACGAGCTTCTTGGACATGTCCAAAACCTCCACGCCGCCCCATGCGCGATGCGCCGAGGCCGTCCTGCGTTTCCCCCGGCACCGCTCTTGTGAGCAGCGCCTCATTACGGCAAGACGATATCCGGTCATCCGGGTCCCGGCAAGCGTATATTCGTATTCTTGAATATAATGATTGTGGGCCTTTCGACCAATACGCCGCAAAACCGTTCCAAGCTTTAGCGATTCTGATAATCTTCGTGCGCCGTTCATCGGGAACATGGCGGTGCCTTGGGGGGATCGGGACATGCGGTCGACATTGCGGGGCATGGCCCTCGGGGCGCTGTGCGCTCTTGTTGTTGCGCTGGTGTCGGCCTCGCCCGTCGCAGCGCAGCCCTTCGACATCAAGGAGCCCGACTTCAAGAAGGGCGAGACCACGCTCGGCTCCATCAACGGCGTACAGGGGACGCTCAGACAGGCACCGGGCGACGCGCCGACGGGAGCCTACGAGCTCGAGGCCGGCTATGGCGTCACGGACTGGCTCAAGATCACGGGCCACGTGCATCTGGAAAACGCCTATCGCTCTCATCTGCGCGCGACGCACGTGACGCTCGAGAGCCTCGTCAAGTTCCGCGGGACGGATCAGGGCGGCTTCGGTCTCGCCTGGTTCACCGCCATCGAAGGCGGCACGACGCAGGATGCGACCAATCGAGTCTTCTTCGGCCCCATCGCACAGATCGCGGCGGGTCCCTGGCGCTTCACCCTCAATCCCATCTTCGAGCAGACCTTCGGTCGCAATCGCGAGGACGGCATCGCCCTCGTCTACGGCTGGCAGAGCAAGCTTGAAGTCCAGAAGGGCGTCTCGATCGCGCTCGAGGGCTTCGGCCACATTCCCGACCTCGGCAACGCCCCATCTCTCGCAGAGCAGGAGCACCGCATCGGCCCCGCGCTCTATCTCGAGACGGAGATCGCCAAGGATCGCACCGTGACCGTCTCGCTGGGCGTTCTCGCAGGCCTGACGCGCGCGACGCCCGATCATGCGCTGAAGTTCAATGTCGGGCTCGCCTACTGAGCGCTCAGTCGCGCATCCAACCTGTCGCCTGCACGACACCGGTCATGATCGGCACGAGCGCATCCTCGATGGCGCTGCCGAGCGCCGTGATGCGATCGAGCCCGGCGCCGGCATCGGCGGGGCTCTCATCGAACTCCATGACGAGATCCTCGATCATGGCCCGCTTCAGGCCCGGATGCCCCGTGAAGCCGAAGGCGTTGCTGCCGATCTGGAAGAGCGCCGGCGCACCGGCCGTGTCCCGCGCGAGGATGTCGGCATACTCAGGCGGCACCGGCCGATCGCGCATGTAGACGACATTGGGATAGTGCTCGGGGAGAAAGCCGCCGAGCGCCTCTGGCCGGGTGCGATGAGCGTCGCCGACCTCGAAGCGCAAATCTTCCGCGACGACACTGCCTTCCCCGGCAAGGCTCAGGATCTGCGCACCAAGGCCGAACCCGAGCACGGACTTGCCCAGCATCAGGCACGCGCGGGCGAGCCGCACCTCGGCGTCGAGCGTCGGCAGTTGCCGCGGCCCGGGAGCCGCCCCCCAGGGGCCGCCGGCCAACAGGATCAACCCATCCCCGATCGTTTCGACATCCGGCAGCGTGCCGCCGGTTGCGAACGGGCGCGCATAGCCGAAGCGGATGCCCCGACCCTCGAGATGATCCTCGATCAGCCCGAGCCAATCCGAGTGCGTGTGCTGGATGACGGACAGATACCTCACCCGCGCACCTCACCGGTCGCCGCGGCGACGATCACGTCGCGAATATCCGTCGGGGTCAACGTGACCATGCCAATCTCGGCGGCGGCAAGAAAGCGCTCGACCGCGGCGCCCACCTCGCCGACCGGCACGCCCCTGAGCGCCGCCTCGAGATCGTAGACGATACGCGGCGGGGTCACGAAGAAATCGCCGGTGAGCAGCGCTTCACGCACGCGGCGCGCCCCGCCCTCGCCTTCGAGCCGCAGGTAGCAGGTCATGGTGCCGCCCGGCCCGCTCGCACTCGCCTCCAGCACGTCGCCGCCACCGGGCTCGTCGATCTCGGCGACGAACGAGTCGAGGCCGATCTCCTCGTCGTGAAGCTGGTCGGCCAGCGCCTGCTCAACCGCCGTCAGCTGACCGGGCCGCGGCACGATGCCGAGCCGGGAGGCCAGCCCCGAGAGCACAGCCTGGGAGACGGCGTTTACGTCGGGCGCGGCGCCGCCGAGAAGCTCCTTGAGCGTCACCACGCGCTGCCCGGCATCGTCGAGCGCGCGCTTGCGCAGCTTGGCCTCCGGCACGTTGAGCGCCGCCACCATGCGCGCCGGGTCCATGTCGATCAGCACCGTGCCCTGGTAGATGAGCGTGTCGCCGTCGAAGAAGCCACCCGTGCCGCAGAGCTTGCGCCCGCCGACCTCGATGTCGTTGCGTGGCCGGAAGCGCGCCTCGATCCCGAACCCCTCGGACAGGCCCGCAGCCACCGCCTCACAGATCGCACGCGTATAGTCCGCCAGCGAGCCGAGCGACAGGCGCGCGCGGGAGAGCACCAGCTCCCAGCCGAGCTGCCCCTCGTCGAGATAGATGGCGCCGCCGCCGGTGATCCGGCGAACGAGCCCGATGCCGTTGGCGGCGCAATAATCGCGTTTGACCTCGCGGCCCAGCGCCTGATGGCGGCCGATCAGCACGGTCGGGGGAAAGCGCAGGAAGCGCACGGTGTCCGGCACCTGACCGGCCGCGTGCAGCTCGACCATCGCCTGATCCAGCGCGATCTGCCGCCGGCCGTCACGCACGCCGGTATCGATCACTCGAAAGTCGCGCTTCTCCACGCTTCGCACTCCCGCTCCCGAGCCTCGCCGGCGACGCCCTCTCAGGCCGCCGCGGCACTCGCGCGCCGGCGCGCCAGATCGGGCGGCAGGGCCTCTCCGGCCAGCCGCGCCACGATCTCCGCGAGGGACGCGACCTCCTGCTTCTGGCTGCCGAGGCGGCGCACAGACACCGTCTTCTCCTCCGCCTCCCTCTTGCCGACCACGAGCATCACCGGAACCTTCGCGAGCGAGTGCTCGCGGACCTTG
>JAGRKR010000254.1 GCA_020442225.1 Hyphomicrobiaceae bacterium
GGGCTCTGGAACGCTCGCTTGCATAGCGTCAGCGCTGAGAGGCTTGCTGCTCGCGGCGTGCCGAGGGCAGCTTCGTTCCGAGAGCACCACTGCGAGCAAATCGCGTACCCGTCCGCTCCGCTAAGACTGGCGTGCGCGGGTCTCTGCAATGGCCTGACGGCGTCGGGATTCTACTTGGCGGCGGCGCTCGCGCAGGCGCTGCCATTCGTGCCAGAGCCGGGGGCCGCGGAGGACGCCGTACGTTCCGAAGGCCGCCAAATAAACGCCGGCGAGGACAGGCAACGGAAATACAAACAGCACGCGCCCGATCGCCAGGGCGATTGCCGCGCCCGTGGTGAGTGCAAGCACCTGCGCTAGACTGAATTGCAGCGCACGCGGCTCGCGCATCGCACTCCCTCGCATCGCCAAGGAACTCTGCCGCAGCGACTACGGACGCCGGGCAGGTCCGCTTGGCGACGAAGGGGCGTTTAGGCGCCTGATTTCCTCACCGGCAACTGCACCTCATGGAATTGCCGGCCGCCGCGGACCATCGGGCTATTGTAGCCCATGACGCGCAGATCGCCATCGACCTCGTACTCTGGGTGACGCTCCAGCCAAGCCTCAAGTCGGGCCTTCGCGTCGGCGATCGACTCGCGGGTTGACCAACCGCGCACGCCGAGCGAGACGACCCACTGCGGCTGGTCGTCGACCACCTCGACGGCGCCTTGTCGGCCCGCCTCGCCCAGCGACCCCGAACCGTAGTAGAAGGCCATCGACCGCTGTCGCACGCGTCCCTGATCGTCCGCTGCGTAGTCCATCTGCACCGGCGTCGTCATTGCGATGTCGTTCGACGTGATGTGGCGAAATAGCGTCCAGAAGCCGTCGGCTTTGGCCAGACGGCGGGCCGGATACTGCTTCACTTCGATTGCCCCGGCAGCCGTATACGTCGGAAAGCCTTCGGGCAACGCCGCTTCGTGAAGGGGTTCGAAAGCGAGCATCTCCTGGGCCTTGGCCAGCGCCGTCCGCAAGGCATCGGGCGAGGCTTCGCCATCGGCGATCGCGGCCTGCAGCAGACTGCCGACCGGACTTTCGACGCCAGTCAAAGCCGCGATTCGCTCACAGGCGCTGCGCATCTTGCCGGCGTCGGCGGTCGGCTCGAGAGCCCGCGCCATGAGGACGCGCGCTTCGGCCAACGGCCCGGTGGGCGGCGGGAACAGCTCGTCAGACTCGGCGGCCAGCGCCACGCCGGTTCCAGCCAGCGACGCCAATACCAACGAACGGAGCGACGGCATAACGGATTCTCTCGGGAGGGGGGAGTACACGAACGCGCAGTTACGCCCTAATACTTCTACGAACCGCAGATCGCGGCTGGCGACAACACGCGGGCCGAGCAAATGGCGGCCATCCGCCGGGAGGTGCGGCTCCGGGAGAAAAATGCCGCCGCTCCCATCGTATGCCGGCGGAAATAACCCTCACAGAGCATGGATGAAATCCACGCCAGCGATTCGGAGCCCCTCAGGGCAACTCTGTGAGTCATTTTCCGCCGCAGAATAGCGAAAAAACCTCTCACGGAGCGACTGTGTTAGTTGTCAAGGAAAAAAGGCTGATCGAATCAGGCGTTGGCGGAGCGCCAGGGTTCGTTGGTTTTGAGGATTGCATTGAGGATGAGCAGGAGCTTCCGGATGCAGGCGACCTGAATGACCTTGAAGGGCTTTCCAGCGATGGCTAGGCGTTGGGCGAAGGCTTTAATGACGGGATTGCAGCGTCGTGCGGAAAGCGCGGCCATGTAGAGCACGGAACGGACGGCGGCTCGGCCGCCGCGGATCGTCCGTCGTCCGGAGCGTTTTCCGCTGTCGTTGGGGTAGGGGGCGACGCCGGCCAGGGCGGAGACCTGCTGGCGGGTAAGACGGCCAAGTTCGCCGAATTCGGCCAACAGTACGGAGGCGGTCGTCTTGCCGACGCCTGGCACGCTTTGCATGAGCTGCAGCTTAGCCTTCCACTGGTCGTCGTTTTCCAGGAGCTGGGCGATTCGTTTTTCGACCGCTTGGATCTCGCGATCGAGAGCCTTGATGACGCGGTCGAGGGTTTTCACGACGAATCGATCGGCCGTCTGGCCCCTGCGGTTTTGGTGGGCCACGCGCGACTCCAGGAGCTGTCTCCGGCAGCCGACCAGGGCGTCCAATTCCCGCTGTTTTTCCGAGATTTTCTCGGTGGTCGGGGGCGCGACGAGTCGCGCGAACTCGGCCAACAAGGCCGCGTCGAGGCGATCATTTTTAGCCTGTTGCCCGATGCCTTTGGCAAAGTCGCGCACCTGCCGCGGGTTGACGAGCGAGACCTGGAGGCCGGCCTCCTGCAACGCGAACAGCGCCGCACGTTCGTACCCGCCGGTGGATTCGATCACAATGGCGCAAGGCGGTTTGCCTTGCAACCAGGCGACCAATTCGGCTTGGCCGGCGGGGCTGTTGGCAAACGCTCGAGCTTCATTGCCCGGCAACAGGCAGACGTCGAGTTGATCCTTGGAAACGTCGACGCCGACGAAACAGGAGACTTCCGAGGGCGAGGAATTGGGGGACGAGTTCATGACCCTGACTTGCGAATGCGAGCTCGACGACGACTTGGGCGATCGGCTCTGGCGACTGTTCGGGTTGACTGAACTAGGCCGCGCGGGATCACGCTCCGTGACGACGTCAGTGGCGTCTGGACACAATCGATCTCCGCGCGGCCGTCTCTTCCTCCGCTGCGCGGCAGAGGAAGTGACCGTCGATAGGGTAACCGTTTTCTTGCTCTGAGGTAACATACAAGACACGGAGGGCACGGAGGAGAATCCTGCGAGTTCGCCGAGTTGCCGTGCGTATTCCGGAGGGCCGTAGGCC
>JAGRKR010000255.1 GCA_020442225.1 Hyphomicrobiaceae bacterium
GATTGCATCCGCGCGCAGCCACCTCGGTGGTGCCGCGGCCGGCGAGCGAATGATAGTAGGGTGAAGCATCCCGAGACGACAACGTCCAGCCCGCAGCGCCTGATGCGAATGCGGCGGGAGACGATCTGATCCGCGTCAAAGTCCAGCTGGGCGCCATCTTCTAGAAACAGATCGGCCCCGACGGGTGGGCGGCCACCGCAGGACACGAGGTGAAACATGCAAGTGCCGCTTCAGATCGCTTTCGAGAATATGGATGCGTCCGAAGCCGTGGAGCAGCGCATCCGTGACGAGGTCGGAAAGCTCGAGCAATTCTACGAGCGGATCACCGCGGCTCGCGTCGTGATCGCGCGTCCGCAGCGCCGGCATCACAAGGGCGATACGTTCCAGATCCGCATCCATCTGACGGTTCCGGGCGCCGCCGATATCGCCATCAGCCGCGATCCGGGCGACATGGGTGCGCACGAGGAAGTCTACGTGACGATCCGCGACGCATTCGGGGCTGCACGGCGCCAGTTGCAGGATCTCGCGCGCAAGCGCCAGGGCAACGTCAAGGCTCACGAGACTGCGCCGCATGGCCGGATCTCGGCGGTGCATCCCGAGCGTGACCATGGCTTCATCAGCACGGCCGACGGCCGCGAGGTCTACTTCCATCGCAACAGCCTGACAGGAGCCACGCTCGAGACCCTAGAGGTCGGCCAGGAGGTTCGCTTCTCCGAGACCGTCGGGGACAAGGGGCCTCAGGCGACGATGGTTCGCCCGGTCGGCAAGCACCATCTGGACTGAAGTCGGGGCGGCACGCGCGTCGAGCGGCGCATCGGCCTGGACTGGCCGGTGCGCCGCGTGCCTTGCCCAAGCCTACGGGCGTCGCGTGTCGCTGCCAGTCTATCGGCAGCAGGCCGCCGCGATCTCGCCGACGTGGCGATGGTCGGTGCCGCAGCAGCCTCCGAGGACCGTGAGTGACGGGAACTGACCTCTGAGATCGCGGTACTGGGCGCCCAGCTCGCAGGGGTTGCCGATGTCGAGCTCGGGGGCGTTGTCGAGTTCGGCGTGACTGCGGCAGGACGAGTTCGCTCGTAGCCCTTTGAGACGATCGACCCACGCTGCTCCCGATTCCAGTACGTGGCCGAAGTGCGTGGGATGTGCGCAGTTGATCATATAGTAGGCCGGTGCTGCGCCCGTCGCCGCGTCGACCTCGGCGATGGCCGCGGCGAGCGGTTGTCCCGTTGGCAGGCACCCGTCCGTTTCGACCGTGAATGAGATGACGCACGGCATCCGCTCGGCCGCTGCCGCGCGCGCCACACCGATCGCCTCGTTGGCGTTCGTCATCGTGATGGCCGAAACGAGGTCGGCACCTGCCTCGCGGAAGCAGGCGGCCTGAAAGGCGTGGTACGCTTCCGCTTCGCCTTGCGACATGAGGTGGCCTGGATCGTAGCCGTCGCCGCGCGGGCCGATGCAGCCGCTGATGACGATCGGGGTCTCCGGCGTCTCGTAGCGATCGCGGATCTCCGCCATCAGCGCAATCGATCGGCGGTTGACGTCGGCGAGGCGAGCCGGGGTGTAGCCGATCCTGGCGCCCCAGTCGCGGTTTGCCCGCCATGTCGGGCTCTCCAGGATGAAGCCGGTGCGGCGCTCGATAGCCATGGGCAGGTAGCGGTCGAAGTAGTCCCGCAGCGCAGCCCGACCTTCCTCGCTGTCCATGAGGATGAAGGCCTCGCCATGGGGCAGGTTCCAGCCCTCGTGAAAGATCAGCGTCGTCTCGAGCCCGCCGTCGGTCAGGAAAAGCTTGCTGCCGAGTTGCGGCAGGCACGTGCGGTAGCGCGCCTCGGGGGCGATCGTGGTCGTCATTGTTCAGCTCCATGATTGATTGTGGGTGCCCGGCGGCACCTCATGGAGGGAAGATGCGCATCGTGGCCGCGCCCAACCAGCCGACTCGTGGTCTCGTTGCTGGGGTTGTCTACCGTGTCGTGTTATCAAGGGTTTGACGCGTCTTCGCGGTGTGATGGCTCGGGATGTTTGCCGCCGCAGCCCTACTGGCTGTACCGGCGGTACAGTCATTCTTGCTGCGGGGAATGATGGCGTGCCCGCGGTGGCGGGCGTTTCACGACGAGTGTGGCCATGCAGGATGAACCGACGCGAAAGGGCGGCGACACGAGAGAGCGCATCCTCGATGCCGCGGAATCGGCCGTATTGGAGAAGGGGTTCGCCGGCACGTCGATCGACGAGCTCATCGCCGCCGTGGGGATAACGAAGAGCGGCTTCTTCTACCACTTCAAGGACAAGGGCGAGTTGGCGCGCGCGCTGCTCGTGCGCTACGTCGAGCGGGAGGATACGCTCTTCTCCGAGCTGTTTCAGCGCGCGGACGAGCTTAACGAGGACCCGCTGCACGGTTTTCTCGTGGGCCTCAAGATGCTGGCGGAGACGCTTGCCGATCTGCCGAACGGTCATCCCGGATGCCTCGTCGCCTCCTATTGCTATCAGGACCGGCTGTTCGATCGCGAGGTGAGGGAGCTCAATACTGCGGCCGTTCTCGGTTGGCGGCGGCGCTTCCGCGAGCGTCTGGAGCGCATAGCCCGCGCCTACCCTCCGCGGGCGAAGGTCGACCTCGACGATCTCGCCGACATGCTGTCCGTTGTCGCGGACGGCGGCATCATCCTCTCGAAGGTCGTGGAGGACCCCGAGGCATTGCCGCGGCAAGTGATGCTCTATCGTGAGTTCTTGAGGCTGGTGTTCTCGCCGGACGTGCGGACGGCGTAGCGACGGCCGAGAGCGCCGCTACGCCTGTGGCAGCCGTTACGGCCGCGCCTCGAGCACCATGTTGAATGGCGTCGACGTCGCGCGCCGAACGTGGCTGAAGCCGGCCTCCATGAGCACGTCGCGGATGCGCGCCTCTCCCGCCTGCGCGCCTAGTGCCATGCCGACCTCCTGGTTCAGGGATGCCGGAACGCAGACGCTGGTCGAGAAGGCGTAGTAGACGCGTCCGACCGGGTTGAGATTATCCGCGAGCCGATCTCCGGCCATGGGTTCGATCAGCATCAGACGTCCATCGGGCGCGAGGGTCCGGTGGATATGGCGGGCGGCCCCGACCGGATCACCCATGTCGTGCAGCGCGTCGAAAACGGTGATGAGATCGTAGCCGTCGCCGGAGAAGTCCTGCGCACGCGCGACCTGGAAGCTGAGGTTTGTCCTGCGTCCTGGCGCTCGGCGCGCCGCCGCGATCGAATCCTCGTGGAAGTCGATGCCCGTGAACCGAGACGCCGGGAACGCGTCTGCCATGATCTGCGTGGAGGCGCCGTGACCGCAGCCGACATCCGCCACGCGCGCGCCCGCCTCGAGCTTCTGGACGACGCCGTCGAGTGCCGGCAGCCATTCCGCGACGAGATGCGCCCTGTAGCCGGGCCGGAAAAACCGCTCCGTGCCACAGAAGAGGCAATTGCAGTGATCGCCCCAGCCGATTCCCCTGCCGGTCCTGAAGGCCTCCTCCAACCGCGGCTCGTCGGCGTAGACGGCGGCGAGCGACGTGAAGCCGCCGAGCATGAAGACGGGGCTGTCCTCGTCGGCGAATACGGCGGCTTGCTCCGGAGACAGCGCGAACGCGTGCGTTCCAGGATCGTAACCGACGAATCCAGAGGCCGCCTGCGCCGACAGCCACTCTCTCACATAGCGTTCGGAGGTTCCTGTCGCCGCTGCGAGCTCGGCTGCCGAGACCGGTCCCTTCTCGGCGAGCGCTTTATAGAGACCGAGCTTGTCGCCGAGAATGACGAGCGCTCCGTTCACGGCGGCTCCTAGCTCCGTCACCATTGTACCGAGCAATGGCTCGAGCTTCTCCATGTCGAGTGTCATGATGAGATCCTCTGATGTCTTGGACAGAAGGGTCGCCGCCGCATCCGCAAGCGTCGCAATGCAATCGCAATCCGGGCGGAACGAGGCTCACGTTTAGCGCTGGCCTGATGGGCGTGTCAGAGGCAGACTGGCCATGTGTGGGGGCGGTTGGGCCATCAGGAGGCATCCGGATGACGAGGCCACCTTTGCGCGTGCATCTGCCGGTATTTGCCGAGTGCGATCCCTCGATCGTGTTCGGTGTCTACGATACGCTGTGGGGCGCCGGTCGGCTCTGGCCGATGCTGCATGGCAAGCCGTCGGGTCCTGTGCTGTTCGAGCCGCGGCTGGTCGGGGCCTCGGTCGGTCAGCTGGAGCTGATCACCGGCGCGACCATCGTCGTGCACGATGCGATCGAGGCGGTCGGCGAGACCGATATCGTGTTCGTGCCGAATGTGCTGGTCGAGTCGGTCGATGCCTTGCGTCAGCTCGATGCGACGGTCGTGGGCTGGATCCGCCGCATGTACGACGGCGGTGCCAGTCTCTATGCCTCCTGCGGTGGCTCCCTCGTCCTCGCGCTCGCCGGTCTCCTCGATGGCCTCGAGACGACGACGCACTGGGGCTACGCGGCACTGATGCGGGCGGCCTTTCCCGGCGTGTGTGTGCGAGAGGATCGCATTCTCGTCCAGGCCGGTCCTGGTCACAGGATCGTCTGCAGTGGCGGCGCCTCGTCATGGCAGGATCTCAGCCTTCTGCTGATCGCGCGGCACGCTGGCAGCGCCGAGGCGATACGGGTGTCCAAGGTGTTTCTCTACCAGTGGCACCGCGACGGACAGTTGGCGTATGCATCCCTGGTCAGCAACACCGACCACGACGATGGCGTCGTCAATGAGCTGCAGGAATGGCTCGCCGAGAACTATCGTCGCCACGACGCGGTCGCGCGTCTCGTTTCACGCTCGATGCTTCCAAAGCGCACCTTCGACCGGCGCTTCAAGCGCGCCACGGGCCAGTCTCCGCTCGCGTATATTCAGGCATTGCGCATCGAGGAGGCCAAGCAGCGCCTCGAGGCGGGCGAAGCCGCCGTCGAGGCTGTGGCGGCGGCGGTCGGCTACGAGGACACGCGGTATTTCCGTCGCCTGTTCCGGCGTCTCACCGGCATGCAGCCGGGCGCTTACCGGCGGAAGTTCCGCTTCCCCGAGAGCGCGGCAGAGCGCCGGCATGGTCATGCCGGGCCGGCGGCAGGCCAAGAGTCGCGGTTCTAGCCGTGAGACGGTGGCGAACGCGTTGGTGTGGATCGCAGGCCAGGCCCGGTCAAGTGAGTGCGCGCGTCATCAGGATCGCCGGAAAGCGGAGATCTGCCGACATCGGTACCTCGATGGTGCGCTGGCGGCGCAGGCCGAGCCGTGCATAGAAGGCCTCGGCGTTGAGGCTGGCGTAGCATTCGAGGCGCCGGGCTCCGGCCAGGCGGGCGGCCGCCTCGCTCCAGCAGAAGAGCGCGCGGCCAATGCCGTGTCGCGTCCAGGAGGGGTGCGTCGCGAAATGGCGGATGTGTGCGGTCTCCGGGGCCAGTGCGCCGGTCCCGGGGCGCCCGAGCGACCAGCCACCGCAGCCGACCGCCGTGTCATCGGACGACACGACGAGATAGTAATCGCCGGAAGCGAGCAGCTCCGGCTGCGCTCGTGTCATGATCGGCAGGGCTCTGGCCAGCAGGTGCGCGTCGTAGCTCTCCGGCATCAGCACGCGGTATGAAGCCTCGAGCAGCACGCCAACGCGCTGTGCATCGTCGGGCGTCGCAACACGCAATCTCAGATCGCTCACGAGCGCGCCTCCGTCTGCAGTCACCGAGACACCGCGCGCACCTGTATGGTGATGGCGTTCGGCTGCCACCCGACGGGCGAGCATCGCACGACCGCGGGACGATGGCCACCGTAGCCTTGCCGGCAGGCGGGCAGACCCGCTCAGATGAATTTCACGCCGATGCGCGTCGCTTCGCTCCAGACCACCCTCACCCAACGGCTGCGGTTCGCAAACGTGAGCATGACCTGGTTCGCGATCCCGCGCGTCGATTGGAATTCGATGAGCGCGCCCGTCAGCGAGATGTTCCGAATACGGCACGCAGCGGCAGGAAGGCCGGCCATGAGCAGCATCGCCGGCAGATCGACTGGCGTTCTCTTGGCGCGCCGATGCTCGGTGCGCGCAAATCCGCAAGAGAAGGGTCCTCCGAAGGCCACGGACTGGCTCCTTTCGTGCCGTCGGTTCAGATGTCGTCAACACCTGAAAACATGGCTACGCCGACCAAGCCGGGCGAGCCAAATCACGCGTCATGGTGAGCGAAGTATTACCAGGCGCAACGGGCATGGCCGCGTGC
>JAGRKR010000256.1:0-1004 GCA_020442225.1 Hyphomicrobiaceae bacterium
AAGCCGTAGCCGGCAAAGGGCTCCACCTGCTCCCACAGCGTGCGCGCCTGGGGCTCGGTCATGGCAGGACCGTCAGGCGCCGGGCGCTGACAGCCCTGCACAAAACGCTCGCGCATGGCGTCCATCTCCGCGCCCTGGAATTTGCTCATGCCCTTGCGCAGATGGTCGGCTTCTGCCCACGAGAGCCCGGCAATCTCGCGCGCGATGCGCAGGATCTGCTCTTGGAAGATGAGCACGCCCTTGGTGCGCCGCAGGATCGGCTCAAGCGCCGGGTGTTGGTAGGTCACCGGCTCCTCGCCCCGATAGCGGCGGATGAAGTGCTGTGCCATGCCGCCCAACGCGGGCCCCGGCTTGAAGAAGGCGTTGGCAATGGCCAGATCCTGAACCGAGCGCGCCCTCAACTGGCGCAGGGTACGCTGCGCGCCGCTCGACTCGCACTGGAAGACGCCGATCGTGTCGCCGGCCTCCAGCATCGCGCCAGTCGTCGGGTCGTCGAGCGGGATCTCCTCGACGCGCAGGGTCGGATCGTAGTGGGCGCGCACCATCTCGGCGGCGTCGGCCAGCACGGTCAGGGCGCGGATGCCGAGGATGTCCATCTTGGGCAGGCCGATGGCCTCGACGTCGCCGTGGTCGAACTGGGTGATGAGAAAGCCCTTGGGCGCCCACTGCACCGGTACGTAATCCGTCAGCGGGCCGGGCGTGATGACGACGCCGCCGGGGTGCACGCTCAGGTGGTCGGGCTGGCGCAACAGGCCGAACGCATCGCCCACGATCGGGTGGAGCGCGCGATCTTCGACCTTCTCCAGCGCGCTCTCCAGCGTCTGGCGCGTGCGGCGGCGCGGGTCCGGGTGCCAGTCCTCGGGCAGGCGGCGCACCAGGCGCTCGGTGGTGGCGTCGTCGAGGCCGTACGCCTTGGCCGTCTCGCGCAGGGCCGAGCGCAGGCGCAGCGTGCTGATCGTCGCGACCAGGGCGACGCGTTCTTCGCCGTAGGTGTGGCGGATGTA
>JAGRKR010000256.1:1086-2444 GCA_020442225.1 Hyphomicrobiaceae bacterium
AGCAGGTCGTGCTCGATGGGGTCGACGGTGGTGATGCCGGCGCAGTAGGCGACCAGCGAGTTGGCGACGCTGCCGCGCGTCGAGACCGGGATGTCGCGGCTGCGCGCAAAGCGCACGACATCGGCGACGAGCAGGAAAAGGGGCGAGAAGCCGTGTGTGGCGATGGCGGCCAGTTCGCGGGCGAGCCGCTGCGCCAGCGCGCCATCCTCAGCCGCGGCCGCAGCTACCGGCGCACCAGCACCGTCAAATGGCCCTATGGCGACGGCGACCCGCGCGCCCTGGCCGCCGTCATCGAGGATTTCTCAACGATCGCCGCCGCCCCGGCGAACGGCGCCCTGCGCGAGGGCCGAACCGCCGTCGGCCGTTTCGTCGACAGGCTGTGGGGGCGCGGCTATCTCGGCGAATATTTCATGCGCTCGCCGGTCCCGCCCGGCGGCGATCCGCGCATCCGCGCGGTGCTGGAGCGCTGGCGCGGCGAGACCAGCGTCATGCTGAGCGACCTCGAGCCGCACCGCCCGCCGATCTACGCGCAGGTGCCGCAACCCGCCTTCCCCGCCATGATCGCGGCCCTTGAGGCCTTCTCGCACGGCTGATCGCGGGGGCGCTTTGCGCCGCAACGGCAAAAAGCGCGCCCGCCTCTATACCGTTTCGCCACAATTGCGGTTAAACAGGAGGCTTCGGGGCTCAACAGGCAACGGAGAAGATGCATGGCGCGGGAGAGGGATCCGCACAAGCTATCAAGCCCGCAGGTCTATCTCTGGCGCATGATCGTCTTTCTGGTGATCACCGGATTCGTGGTCGCCGTGCTGTTTCCCCAGATCGCCGGCGCCTTCATGGCCAATCCCGGCCTCAACGGTCTGATCATCTTCGTCCTGCTGATCGGCATCGCGCTCAGCATCCGCCAGGTCACGCGGCTGTTCCGCGAGATTTCCTGGGTCAACGACTTCCGCCTCGCCGACCCGGGGCTGGAGGTCGAGAAGCCGCCCGTCCTGCTGGCGCCGATGGCCGCCATCCTGCGCGACCGCATCGGCCGCATGACGATCTCCACCCAGACCATGCGCTCGCTGCTGGAATCGATCGCCACCCGCCTCGACGAGGCGCGCGACATCCTGCGCTACATGACCGGCCTGCTGGTCTTCCTCGGCCTGCTCGGCACCTTCTGGGGCCTCACCCAGACGGTCGCCTCGGTCGGCAACATCATCAATTCGCTGGATGTCGGCTCGAGCGATCTCGGCGTCATCTTCGAGGACCTGAAATCCGGCCTCGCCGCCCCGCTCGGCGGCATGGGCACCGCCTTCTCGTCGTCGCTCTTCGGCCTTGCCGGTTCGCTGGTCCTCGGCTTCCTCGACCTCCAGGCC
>JAGRKR010000257.1:0-241 GCA_020442225.1 Hyphomicrobiaceae bacterium
CGGCGAGAGCGAGGCCATGGAGCGTCATGTGAAGAGCCACGACGACTACGGCCGCATCATGCTGAAGGCGCTTGCCGATCGCCTGGCGGAAGCCTTCGCCGAGCGCCTGCATCAGCGGGTCCGCATGGAGTTCTGGGGTTTTGCCCCGGACGAGAGCCTGACTGGCGACGAGCTGATCGCGGAGAAGTACCAGGGAATACGACCCGCGCCTGGCTATCCCGCCCAACCCGATCACACCGAG
>JAGRKR010000257.1:263-14257 GCA_020442225.1 Hyphomicrobiaceae bacterium
CTCGATGCGGAGCACAAGGCCAGCATACATCTGACGGAAAGCTTCGCCATGCAGCCGGGCGCCTCGGTCTCCGGCCTCTATTTCTCGCATCCCGAGAGCCACTATTTCGGCGTCGGCAAGGTCGAGCGCGATCAGGTCGAGGACTATGCCCGGCGCAAGGGGTGGCCGGTCGAGGAGGCCGAGCGCTGGCTGGCGCCGATCCTCAATTACGATCCGAAGGCCGCGGCGGCGGAGGCGGCCTGATGGCGGCTGCGCTCGATGTGGAGCGATTGCGACGCGAGACGCCGGGCGTCGGCCACGGTATCCATCTGAACTCGGCTGGGGCGTCGCTGATGCCGGCGCCGGTCGTGGCGGCGCTGCAGGCGCACCTCGCGCTCGAGGCCGAACTCGGTGCCCACGAGGCGATGGCGCGGCGCGCGGCGGCGTTGGCGGCGGTCTATGACTCGCTCGCTCGCCTGCTCGGCGCGCCCGCGGGGAGCATTGCGCTGACCGAGAGCGCCACCGTCGGCTGGCAACGGATCGTCTATGGTCTGGCGTTCGCGCCCGGCGACCGCCTGCTCATCGCGGGGGCGGAGTACGGCTCGAACGCCATCGCGCTGGCCGACATCGCGGCCCGCTCGGGAGCGGCCATCGAGGTCATGCCCGCCGACCGCTACGGCGCTGTCGACGTGGAGGCGCTGGGCGCGCGGATCGATGCGCGCGTCAAGCTCTTGGCGTTGAGCTGGATCCCGACCAACGGCGGACTGGTCGAACCCGCTGCCGCAGTCGGCCGGTTGGCCCGCGCGCACGCCATCCCCTATCTCGTCGATGCAACCCAGGCCGTCGGCCACATTCCCGTCGATGTCGGCGAGGTCGGTTGTGATTTCCTGACAGGCGCAGGCCGCAAATGGCTGAGAGGGCCGCGGGGCACCGGTTTCCTGTACGCGCGGCCGGGCAGCGAGCGGCTCTTCCGGCCGGCGGTGGCCGATCAGTGGTCGGCAACATGGCGGCGAGGCGGGGGTTTCGCATTCCGCGAGGATGCCCGGCGCTACGAGAGCTTCGAGCATGCGCCGGGCTTGCGTCTCGGGCTCGGTGCCGCCGTCGATTACGCGCTGGCGCTCGGCATATCCGGCATTCGCGAGCGGATTTTCGCGCTTGCCGGCCTGCTGCGATCCGGGCTCGCCGCAATGCCGGGCATCGAGGTCACCGATCTCGGCCGCGAGCAGGCCGGCCTCGTCACCTTCAGGCATGCCCGGCGGAGCGCGTCCGAAATTCGCGCCGCATTGGCGGCCGAGGGCATCCGGATCGGCGTCTCGCTGCCGGAGCATGCGCCATGGGACGCCGAGGCGCGCCGCCTTCCCGAGCTCGCGCGCCTGTCCGCGCACTGCTTCGTGAGCGAGGCGGAAATTGTCCGCTGCCTCGAGCGCATCGAGAGGCTCTGAGGACGCGCTCAGCGGCTCCCAGTCGGCCCGGGATCGTCGTCCGGCATCGGGCAGCCGGGCGCGCCGGCGATGACCTCGTGCTCGAGGTCCTGCGTGATCTCGCCGATGCGCTTGAGGATGTGTTGCGGCAGCTTGGCGTAGGCCTCCTTGAACTTCGGATTGACGGCGGCAATGGCTTTCGAGGCGAGGCTCGCGCCGGTGATGTCGCCATCGACGATGAAGGGGCCGAAGTTCTCGACGCGGATGACCCAGAGCGCCTCGGGCAGGCCTAGTTCGTCCTTCCAGTGCACGGCCTCGACGGACTTGATGGCTCGCCCGTAGAGCGCGGCGATGCCGTAGCCGACGGTCGTGAGAAATACCGTGCCAGTCTTCGCGAAGACCTCGCGGTAGATGCTCTCGTCCATGCCGCCCTTGCCGATGACCGCGCGGATGCCGAAGCGGCGGACGTAGTCCGGCACCCACTTCCAGTACCGGAAGCTGGCGGTCGCCTGGATGGACGAGATCCGGTAGCCGCCGGGTACGTTCTCCTCCTGGCCGGCCGGCGCGGCGTGCATCTGTACGTTGGAGAGTGCGGCGAGGTCGATCGGGGGCACGTTGCCCTTGTCGATGACGTGCTCGTAAAGCAGCCCGCGCCCGGTGTGCACGAGACCGTCGAGATAGACCATGTCGCCGATGCGCAGCGGTGCGACGTCCTCGAGGGTGAGCGGGATCTTGAGGCGGTGCGTGGCCATGACCGTTCCCTCCTATTCGATGCCGAGCCGGCGCGAGTACGCCGAGAACCACGATGGCACGGCGCGCTCGCTGATCTCTCCGGAGCCGTCGACGCGAACGACGCCGCGCCGGGCCGCCTGGCAGAGCTGGTGGATGCCGAGCGGCGTCAGCGCGCTATGGGTGTAGGCGATCTCGACGTGGGCATCGATGGCATAGCCGCCTGTGCCGGGATAGCCCATGGCGCCGAGCCCGAGGGAGTTGGCAAGCTCGTAGATCTCATCCTCGAGGGCCGCGATTTCCGGCTCGGGGTGGCGATCGCCGACGGGGCGGAGCACGGCGGCCTGCTTGGCGATGGCGAAGGCCTGATCCTTGGTGCCGCCGATGCCGACGCCGATCATCACGGGCGGGCAGGTGAGGCCGCGCCGGCCGAACTCGGCGATGGCGTCGAGCACGCCCTTCTTGACGCCGGCCACGCCGTCGCCGTCGACCAGCATGCGGAAATCGGAGCCGAAGGCGCCGCCCTTGTGCACGGCGATGAGCTCGATGTCGTCCATGTCGGGCTCGACGCGATACTCGATATTGGGCGCGAAGAGGCCGAGATTGTTGCCGGGATTGCGCCGGTTGATCGGGTGCGCACGGTTGGAGCGCAGCGCCAGATCCTTGGTCACGCGGACGGTCGCCCGGCGCACGGCACGCTCGAGCGCGACGAGGCCGCCCTCGATTTCGGCCTCGTTGCCGAGCACGACGTAGAGCCGGGAGACGCCGACGTCGGCGCAGATCGGGCGATGGTCCACCTCGGCCACCTTGTAGTTCTCGATGATGGCGCCCATCACCTCGCGCGTCAGCTCCTCTGTCTCACGCCGGTAGATGCGATCGAAGGCGACGCGTACGTCGTCGGGCAACTTGGTGGCAGCGAGATAATGGGCGCGATAGGCCGCTTCCTCGAGCCAGTCCTCGCGGATCGGCCGGCGCACACGGCCAACCTCTGCGCGTCGTGCCGTCTGTGCGCTCATCACGTGTCTCCCGCGGTTGACTGTCGGCGCGCTGTCCGCCGCGCCGAGGCTCGCCGAACATGCTATTGTGTGGTGGGACGTGGTGCAATCACCGGTGGTCGGGAGAAGCCGGTGCAGGAGGGGGCGGCATCCCGCAAGATGCGCCCGGAGGGGGGAAGATGCTCGGAAGGCTCGTTTTGATCCTGCTGCAACTGGTTGCCGGTTGGTTCCTGGCGCCGATGATCGCCCGGCATGTGCCGATCGGTGGCGATCCCAAGATTTTCGTGATGGCTGTGCTGTTCGCCATCATCGTGTGGATCGTCGGCTTGATCGGAGCGGAGGTTCTCAAGGATGTCGGGCGTCCGTCGAGTACGGCGCTGGCCTGGGCGCTGGTGCTGTCGCTGATCGGTGCGGCCCTGATCGTTTTCCTGCCGAGCCTGATTGCGCAGATTCCGCTGAAGTTCGACCGGCTGCTCGTGCCATTGGTGGGCGCGGTTCTCGGCTACACGTTCAAGCGCTGACGTTCTCGGCGGAAAAGAAGGAGGCAGGCCATGCGCTGGCTGGATACGATGCCGCTGTGGATGCTGGTCGGCCTGGCGCTGACGCTCGGCCTCGCGCCGTTCGTGCCGGAGCCGCATCTGTGGGAAAAGCTGAAGATGCTTGCCGCCGGCACGCTGCGCAAGCCGATCGACATTTTCGACCTGCTCATGCACGCCACGCCCTGGGTGCTGCTGGCGCTCAAGCTCGTGCGCATGGCGACGACGCGCCCCGGCTGATACGAGCCCCAAGAACGGAAAGGACGCGGAGCTTGCTGCTCCGCGTCCCCGGCTGTCTTGCGACTTTAGCTTGTATCGCGTTGGGGCTCTATGGCCCACATCCTGTCTTGGGGTGAGGCCGCCTCTCTCCGGGCGGCTCTACGCAGGACCGTCTCAGATCATCCCGAGCACGATTGCAGCGAGGAATCCGAAGGACATGATCGCGGCAAGCACGCTCATCCTCATCCTGAGTTCCATCGATGCCTCCTTTGCCGGACTTAGCCGACGGTTCTGGTGGCTGGGGATCACGCCACCTGTCGACAAGAATAGAAAGGTGATGTGGCGTCTGCCAAGAAAAAACGTTTGTGCGGCGCAGCAATAATTCGAGATGTCCGAAATGCAAAAGACCGGACAAACTTGGAATGGCGGCGATGTCACAGTGATGCGCATGTGCAATATAAGTAAAACCGAAAAATATACGAAGGCAACGCTCAAGTCGCCGCAAGAGTAGTCCTGAGTTGTCCAAATCGTGAATGATCCTTCATCAATTGAGCCGGGAATGTCGCAGGTCCGCCATGCTTCGGCCGATCGGGTGGGATCTGGAGAACGGGCAGGGCGACGTGCGGCAGTCTGTCGTCGCCCCGGCAACGGCAATTTGCCGAACCGAATGGTTGCGCGGGTGGCCGAGTGGGCCTCGCCGGCGTGAGTCGCGCACCGCCGCTCGGATTTAGTGTGCGGGCGGTCGGGACGGCGAGGCCGCGGGGGGTGCCGGGGTGCGGGTCAGCAGGGCCGCAAGGATGCTCAGTCCGCCGAGCGCGGCAAAGCATTGCAGGGAGAGCGTGTAGTCCCCCGTCCAATCCCGCAGCACGCCCGAGAGAACCGGGCCGCAGGCCTGCGACAGGACCTGGACGGTGAGGGCTGCGCCGCGGATGGCGCCGAAGCTGCTGCGGCCGAAATAGTCCGCCCAGGCGACGGGCAGGATGGTCAGGACGCCGCCCATGCCCAGGCCGAAGACGACAGCCGCGAGGTAGGCGTGTGGTGCGGCGAGCACGCCGATCATGAGGCCGGCGCCGCCACCCAGCAAGCCACCCGAGAGCGCCAGCAGGAGCGCCGTCGGCAGCCGCCGCGCGATGACCCCAAACGCGAGTCCCGAAATCGCCGACGTCAGAGAGAAGGCGCTGATGACGGTAGCGGCGACGGTTGGATCGAGGCCGCGTTCGATGAGGTGGGGGGCCTGGTGCAGGCTGACACCGGCCTGGACCGGGAAGATCAACGCGGTGAAGAGGCTCAACAGCCAGAAGGTCGGGGTGCGCATCGCTTCGGCGCGGGTGAAGGCGGGCTCGGGTGGCGGCGCAGGCCTGCTGTCCGCGCCGTTGTCGGTCTGCCGGCGATCGGGCACGAGCCCCATGTCCTCGGGCCGGCGCACCATCATCAGCCAGTTCGGCACGAAGCCGACCACGAGCACGACGGCGCCGACGACGAGCCAGCCCGCGCGCCAGCCGTGATGCAGCATCGCCACGTGCGCGATCAGCGGCATGGCGACGAGCCCCGACATCTGCGCCAGTGTTACGATCGAGGTGGCGAGCGGCCGGCGTTCGACGAACCAGTTCGCGAGCGCGCCGTAGATGCCGAGTTCGAACGGGCCGGCAAAGGTCATGCGCGCCAGGCAGAAGAGCACGTAGAACATGACCAGCGACGACGTCTGCGAGAGCGCCATGACGGCCGTGCCGGTGACGAGCACCGCGCTGCACAGCATGAGCCGCGCCCCGCGCCGGTCGAGGATCGGCCCGAGGAGGGGCGAGCCAAAGGCTGCCAGCAGGCCGCCGAGCGAAACGGCGCCCGAGATCGCCGTACGTGACCAGCCAAACTCCGCCGTCATGGGCGAGATGAAAATGGAGAGCGTGGCGACGGCCGGGCCCTGGCGTGCGAAGCCGGCGCAGCAGACGCAGGCGACGATGATCCAGCCGTAGTAGAACGGCAGGCGCGCGGCCAGGAGGGCAGGGAGGCGGGGCAGAGGCGTCGCTTTCGGCTGAGGGCGGTGAGGTGGCCCCGGACCTTGCACGGCCGGCCCACTCGGCGACAGTGCGGGTTGGCCGGGCCTCCGTCAACCTGCGATCTGCCGTTCCACCCCCATACGGTTCGCGCCCCACAGTGGTCGGTCCCGGGAACGGTCGACAAGGGTTCAGGTCGCCGGTTCGCGCAGGACGGAGCGAGGTCGGCGCGGGGCTCGCTGGAGGCTCGACCAGCGGCCGGCCAGCCGGCTGGACGCCCTTTCGGCGCACACGCATTGTCGGCAGGCAAACATATTGATATCACGTCATTTTTTCTTAACTACGCAATGCGGGACAAATTCATCTCAAACTAGAACCATGCTTTATTCGAGCCGCTAAGGGTGCAGGCTCTCAATTGGGCGTCGAGGCTCGTCGTGACACAGTTCATTGCCGTGTCGAACCGCCGTGGCGGGGTCGGCAAGACGACCGTTTCCGTCATGCTGGCCTACGGGCTGGCGGTTCTGGCGCGCCAGCGCGTGCTGCTGATCGATCTCGATGCGCAGGCTTCGACCTCCATCGTCATGATGGGCCACGCGCGCTGGAGCGAGGCGCGGGCCTCCAGGCGGACCAATGCGTGGCTCTTGCGGCAGATGGCCAACGACGCTCCCTTCGAGGCGATGGACTACGTCACGCACGGCATAGGCGATGTCGTTCTCCCCGACGGCAAGGCGCCGATCCTGGACATCATGCCGAGCACGCATGATCTCGACGAGTGCGAGACCAAGCTGATCATTGCCCAGCAGTCGCATCACTATCAGATCAGCGATCTGTTCCTGCGTATGCAGGAGCGCATGCGCCTGATGATCCGCAGCTTCGACGGATGCTACGACCGCGTCGTGATCGACTGTGCGCCGGGCCTGTCGCAACTCGTGTGGGGCGCCCTCAAGGCCGCCGACCTCGCGCTGATCCCCTATATTCCCGATCGCACCGCCGAGGACAACGTCGGCTGGCTGGCGGGCCGGCTCGCGGAGGTCGCGCAGACGCCGTTCCGCACGGTGCCGAACCGCGTGTCCGGGCAGGATCGCCGGGCGGAGGGGATCATCGCCGCGCTCGCCGAGCAGTTCCCCAGCCTGGATGTGCGGATACCCGCGACCCAGGCCCTGGCGACGGCGCTCGATTTCCGGGAACCGGCGGGCTCGCTCGCCTCAAAATTCACGCGGGCGACGGATCACGTCTCCCGCCTCGTCGATGCCGTGCTGGAGCTGCCGGAGTGCCTGGCGACGGAGGCCGCCTGATGACCTCGCCAGAGCGTACGCTGGCCGTGCTGGAACGGCTGCTCGAGGTGATCGCCGAGGAGGCGCGCCGCAACGCGTCGTTCGCGCGCCGGCTCGGCGAGGCCATCACCAGTCTCGAGGTGCCGGCTGGAGAGGCGACGCCGGAAACGCCTGCGCCAACGCGTCGGGTACGCGCCGGTGTGCGGGGCAGCCAGCCGGCCGACCTCCACGCCGTCAATCTCCTGCGCCGCCACGGCGAGGGGGTTCTGCGCGGCAAGCTCGAGCAGGTGCGCGATACGGCACGGCTCCGGGCCGTCGCGGCGGCGTCTGGCCTCGTGCTGACCGGGGCTGCCGCGGGGCGGCGGGCGACGCGCGCCGATCTCGTGGACGCCATCGTCGCGGCCGCGCGGCTCTATGTCGCCCAGCGGGCGGCGGCAAGCGCCGTTTGAGCCTGTCTGGCAGCCGCGGGCTCGCGTGTGCGCGCCTCTCGCAAGGGCGGCTTGCCGGCCAAGTCGCGCGATCTTCGTCCAGACCCTTGAAAAAGTAGTCAAGACAAGCTCTCATGCGGCCCGACACGAACACCCAACGGGAAGGGCTGCAATGACCGAAGCTGCGGACAACAAGTGGATTGGCAAGCGTACCATCCGGCCGGATGGTGACGACAAGGTCACCGGCCGGGCCACGTATGGCGCCGATTTCTCGCTGCCCGGAATGCTCTGGGGCAAGGTGCTGCGCAGCCCGCATCCGCATGCGCGCATCAAATCCATCAACGTCGACAAGGCCCTGGCGCTTCCCGGCGTCAAAGCCGTGGTGACGGCCGACGATTTCGTCTTTTTCCCGCTCGACAAGCCGGTCGTCGTCGGCATCCAGGACATGCGCTGGATGAGCCGCAACGTCATGGCCCGCGACAAGGCGCTCTTCGCCGGCCATCCGGTCGCCGCTGTCGCCGCCACGAGCGCACGCCTCGCCGCCAAGGCCTGCAAGCTCATCGAGGTCGATTACGAGGTGCTGCCCTGGGCGATCGAGATCGACGATGCGATGAAGCCGGACGCGCCGATCCTGCACGATCACGTGCGGGCGCCGGGCGACACCTCGGGCAAGCCGTCGAACGTCGTCGCCCGGCTCGAGCACAAGCTTGGCGACATCGAGGCCGGCTTCGCCAAGGCTGATGTCGTCGTCGAGCGCAGTTTCACCACCAAGCCGGTTCATCAGGGCTATATCGAGCCGCACGCCTGCCTCGGGGAGTTCACCAAGGACGGCAAGGCGACGATCTGGAGCAGCACGCAGGGCCACTTCATGGTGCGGGCGATGTGCGCGCACCTGCTCGGCATCTCGCAGAACAACCTGCGTTCCATTCCCGCCGAGATCGGTGGCGGCTTCGGCGGCAAGACCATCGTCTACCTCGAGCCGCTGGCGCTGGCGCTCGCCCGTAAGTCGGGGCGGCCCGTCAAGATGGCCATGTCGCGCGAGGAGGTCTTCCGCGCTTCGGGGCCGACCTCGGGCTCGAAGAGCACCGTCAAGATCGGCGCAACCAGGGACGGCAAGATCACGGCCGCGCAGGCGACGTATTATCTGCAAGCCGGCTCGCTGCCGGGCGCGCCCATCCGCGGCGCGGCGGGGTGTGCCTTCGCGCCGTACGATCTCGAGAACGTCCTCTCGGTCGGCTACGACGTGCTGTGCAATCGTCCGAAGGCGACAGCCTATCGCGCGCCGGGGGCTCCGATCGGGGCCTATCCGGTCGAGTGCGTTCTCGACGAGGTGGCGGCGGCCATCAAGATGTGTCCGCTGGAGTTCCGACTGAAGAACGCCGCGAAGGAGGGGACCAAGGCGGCCTATGGCGCCACATACGGCCGCATGGGGTATGTCGAATCCCTCAAGGCCGCGCTGGAGCATCCGCACTACAAGGCGCCGCTCGGTCCCAACCAGGGGCGCGGCGTGGCGAGCGGGTTCTGGTTCAACAACGGCGGTGAATCGAGTGCGCAGGTGACCATCACGGAGGATGGGTCCGTCGTCGTCGTGACCGGTCACCCGGACATCGGCGGCTCGCGCGCCTCGATGGCCAACATCGCCGCCGAGTTGCTCGGGGTGCACCATTCGAAGGTGCAGGCGATGATCGGCGATACCAACACCGTCGCCTTCAGCGCTGTGACCGGCGGCAGCCGCGTCACCTTCGCGGCCGGCATGGTGGTGACGCAAGCCGCCAAGGACGTGATCGCCATCCTGCGCCAGCGGGCGGCGATGATCTGGAAGATCGATCCCGAGGCGGTCGTCTGGGACAACGGCTTCGCGCGGCCGGCCGGCCCCAATGCCGGCGAATTCCCGCCGATGTCGCTAGCCGAGATCGCCGCCAAGGCGAACGCCACCGGTGGCCCGATCACGGCCCGGTCGGCGCTCACCACCACGGGGGCCTCCGGTGCCTTCGCCACGCAGATCTGCGACGTCGAGGTCGATCCCGAGACCGGCAAGGTGACGGTCCTGCGCTACACGGCGATCCAGGACGCCGGCCGCGCTATCCATCCGGCCTATGTGGAAGGGCAGCTCCAGGGCGGCGTGGTGCAGGGCATCGGCTGGGCGCTCAACGAGGAGTATGTCTACGACAAGAGCGGCAAGGTCGATAATCCCGGCTTCCTCGACTACCGCATCCCCGTGACGTCCGACCTGCCCATGATCGACACCGTCATCCTCGAGATCCCCAACGAAAAGCACCCGCAAGGCGTGCGTGGCGTCGCCGAGGTGCCGATCGTGCCGACGAGCGCGGCAGTCGCCAACGCCATCCATGGTGCGACGGGCATCCGCTTCAGCTCGCTGCCGATGTCACCGCCGAAGGTGCTGGCGGGCCTGAAGCACAACGGGGCGTGAGCCAGGCGCACGGACTGCTTCTGGCGGTCTGCGGCAGTGACACGACAAAAAAAGAGAGCCGGCGGGACAGCGCCGGCTCTCCTTCGTTTCAGGGGGCCGTCTATCAGGTGGGCGAGATTTCGACGACGTAGTGCCCGACGGTCGAGCCGTCGATGAACTTGTCGAAGGTCGCGTCGATCTCCTCGAGCTTCACCATGCGCGTGATGGCATCGAGATGGCGCGGCTTCAAATCGGAGCCCAGGCGCTGCCAGAGCCGGACGCGCTCCGCCATCTTGAGCGTGCGCGAGACGTTGACGCCGAGAACATCAACCGAGCGCAGCACGAACGGCAGCACGGTCGTCTGCAACTCGAAGCCCACGGCCATGCCGCACACGGCCACCTTGCCGAACTCCATGGTGCGTGCGAGCAGGCGGTCGAGGATCGGACCACCGACGTTGTCCAGAGCGGCGGCGAAGGTCATGGGGCCGAGAACCTCCTTGCCAGCTGTGAGCTCCTGGCGGGGCATGACGGAACTGGCGCCGATCTGCTTGAGAAAGCCGACCTGCTCGGCCTTGCCGGAGATCGCCGTTACGGAGAAGCCGCGGGAGGAGAAGATGTCGACGGCGAGGCTGCCGACGCCACCGGAGGCGCCGGTCACGGCGACGGGGCCGTCCTCTGGCTTCAGCCCGGCCTTCTCGAGCCGGTCGAGCGCCAGGCCGGCAGTCAGCCCGGAGGTCCCGAGCTCCATCGCCTCGCGCAGGTTGAGGCCCTTCGGCAGGGGCACGATCCAGTCGGCCGGCACGCGCGCATATTCCGCATAGCCGCCGTCCTGGTAAGTGCCGAGCTTGTAGTTGGTGACGAGTACGCCGTCGCCCTCCTTGAACCGCTTGTCCTTCGACGACACGACGGTGCCGGACAGGTCGATACCCGTGACGCACGGACGATCGGTGCGCACGTTCTTGCCGATGCCGCGGCCGGCCATGGCATCCTTGTAGTTCACCGTCGAATAGGCGACTTTGATGGTCACGTCGCCGGGGTCGAGATCGTCGAGCGACAGGCGCTCGATGCGGCAGACCGGTTTGCCGTCGATGGTATGGACGCGGAAGGCGTTGAAGGTCGTCATTTTCATCCTCTGCTTGCAAGCGTCGCCGAATTGCTCCGGACATGCGCAATTGCTCCACCGGCTCCTCGAACGAGGCCCGGCGGAAGCGCAACAACGTCGTGGCGCAGTAGAGCACGCCAAACAGCGGATTGCGACCGGTTTTGCTGTTGCGCATACGTCCCCGCCCGGCCATCGCCAGGACGAGCGCGACGGTCCGCGCCGTTTACGGCGGTACGGACCTTTTGCTATCTGCATCAAAGACGCGGACAGCCGTCCGTGAGCACCAGCCACGCTAGGAAGCAGGACGCAAGGGCATGGATTTCACGTTGAGCGAAGAGCAGGCCATGATGGTGGACGCTGCAAAGCGCATGGTCGAGACCCGCATCGAGCCGGTGCTCAAGGCCAATCCGGCCGATCGCGCTCTGCCCAAGTCGGAAGTGCTGAAGATCATGCAGGCTGCGGCCGATCTCGGCATTCCCGGCGCGCGGATTCCAGAGGACGCCGGCGGTACTGCGATGCGCGCGCTCGACTACGGCCTGATCCACGAGCATATCCCGGCCAACCTCGCGCTCATGCTGCAGCCGCACGAGGCGACGACGATGCGGTTCTACTACGGGTGCAACGAGGAGCAGCGCGAGCGGTTCCTGCCGGATCTGCTGAGCTGCCAGAGGATTTGCTGTTCGGCCATCACGGAGCCCGACGTCGGCTCGAACCCTCGCGAGGTGACGACGCGGGTGGTCGAGGACGGCGACTGGCTCGTGCTCACCGGCCGCAAGATGTGGATCTCCAACGCGCCGGTCTGCGACGTCATGAACGTGACCTGCCGCGACAGCGCGGGCAAGGTGGTGCGGGTCCTCGTGGATCGGCAGGAAAGCCCCTTCCAGACGCGCGAAATCCAGACCATCGGCCTGCGCCAGTCCCATCTCGGAGAGGTCGTGTTCAACGACGTGCGCGTGCCCCGGCAGAATCTGTGCGGCGAGGATGGTGATGCGCAGAAGATCCACACGCTCGCCTGGAACACCAACCGACCCCTCATCGGGCTGACGGCGGTCAATCTCGCGCAGAAGGCGCTCGACGCGGCACGCGAGTATGCCGGCATCCGCAAGCAGTTCGGCCGGCCGCTCGGCGCCTTCCAGCTCATCCAGAACGATCTCGCGGAGATGGAGACGCTGATCACGGCAAGCCGGCTCGTCTGCTACAACGCGCTGGCCGCCCTCGATCGCGGCGAGCGTACGAACGGCCTCGCCGCCATGGCCAAGCGCTATGCCGTGGACTCTTGCGACCGCGCCATCGCGCTGGCCATGCGCATCCACGGCGCCATGGGGCTCAGCACGGAGCTTGGCCTGGAGCAACTGGCGCGTGACGTGCGCATGCTCACCATTCCCGACGGTGCGCCGAGCATTCTCGCGCTCATCCAGGGCCGCGAGCTGACGGGGATCGCCGCCTTCCGCGGCTGAGGACGGCTGGCCGGTGCTGGGCGTGCGGTGGCGCTGGCGGGCGCGCGGCTTTTGGCGCGATGGATGCGGCGCGCTGGCGCTCAGACGTCGTGCCGCGCCGGCGCGCTCCGCAGGAGATGCCTGGCGATGTTGAGCAGGTGGATCTGGCTCGTTCCCTCGTAGATGCGTGCGGCGCGCACGTCGCGGTAGAAGCGCTCGATGCCGCGTTCCTTGACGTAGCCCTGGCCGCCGAAGATCTGCACGACGCGATCGGCGACGCGGCAGCACATCTCCGTCGCCTGATACTTGCAGATGGAGACGTCCATGGTGACGTCCTCGCCCCGATCGCGCTTGCGGGCCGTCTCGAGAATGAGCGCACGGGTCGCCTCGATCTCGACCTTGCATTCGGCGAGCATGGCCTGCACGAGCTGGAACTCGGCGATGGGGCGCCCGGACTGATGGCGCTCGCGGGCGTAGACGACGGCTTCGTCCAGCATGCGGATGGCAGGTCCGGTCGACAGGGCCGCGAGATTGACGCGCTGTTTGTTTAGCGCCTTCATCACCGTGCGGAAGCCTTGCCCTGGTACGAGGCCGATGATGGCGCTTGCCGGTACGCGGCAGTCCTCGAGATGGACCTCGCCGATGGGGGCGCCCTCCTGGCCCATCTTGGGCGTGGAGCCGCTGGTGGAGAGGCCGGATGTGCCGCGCTCGATCAGGAAGGCAGAGACACCGGCTGCGCCGCGCTCGCTGTCGTCGGTGCGCGCGAAGACGGCGAAGAGATCGGCAATCGGCGCCAATGTGATGTAGCGCTTGCGGCCGGTGATGACGTAGTCGCCGTCGGGGAGCTGTCTGGCGCGCGTCTGGATGGCGGTCGCGTCGGAGCCTGCGCTCTCCTCGGTGAGGGCGAGGCAGCCGAGAATCTCGCCGCTCGCAAGGCGTGGCAGGTAGCGCTGCTTCTGCTCCTCCGTGCCGTCGCGGATGATGCACTCCGAGCCGATGCCGGCGTTCTGCGCGCCGACGACCCGGAAGGCGACGGAGCACTGGGTCAACTCCATGAACGCCAGCGCCAGCTCCTCCGTCGTCAAGCCGCTGCCGCCATAGCTCTCGGGAATGCTCCAGCCGAAGCTGCCGATCCCGCGCATGGCGGCGAGGAGGTCGTCGCCGACGTGATCCTCCCGCTCGACCCGGGCCTCGTTGGGGATGGCGACCTCGCGCACGAAACGGCGGATGCGGGCGAGGAGTTCATCGAGGCGGGCCTGGTCTCTGATCATGGCTGTGCTCCGCGCGCTCGCAGGATGATGGGCGCTGTTGTCCGGTTGCTCGGCGCCGATCCTCCCAGGATCTGGGAGCGGCCGCGACAGGCTAGACGCGAATGCCCGGCTTGGGGAGAGGTCAGAATCCGCGGCGCACGGCTGCGAACCCAGCGGTGGGCCGGCACGTATCGCGGGCATCGCCAACAAGGGCTTTCCTGGTC
>JAGRKR010000258.1 GCA_020442225.1 Hyphomicrobiaceae bacterium
CCGGGTGATCCGGGTGGCCGACCTGGCCGATGACGCGACGCTGGAGGCGCGGGTGGACCGGGCGCTGCAGCACCACAACCCGCTCAGGAAGGGCCTCGGCGTGGCCGAGATCGACCGCGCCAAGCTGCTCGCGGATCTGCGCGAGATCGCGCCCAAGCTCCTGCGGTTTGCCGCCCCGGTGTGGAAGGTGCTCGCCGAACAGCGCAAGGCCGGCAAGCGGATCCTGTTCGAAGGCNNGGCGCGCAGGGCGCGCTGCTCGACGTCGATTTCGGCACCTATCCCTTCGTCACATCGTCGAACGTGGTCGCGGGCCAGGCGGCGGCGGGCACCGGCATGGGGCCGGGCGCGATCGACTACGTGCTCGGCATCGTCAAGGCCTATACCACCCGGGTCGGCGAGGGGCCGTTCCCGACCGAGCTGTTCGACGCGGTGGGCGAGCGGCTGGGCGAGCGGGGCCACGAGTTTGGCACCACAACCGGACGCAAGCGCCGCTGCGGCTGGTTCGACGCGACGCTGGTGCGCCAGACCTGCGCGATCAACGGTATCAACGGCATCTGCCTGACCAAGCTCGACGTGCTCGACGGGTTCGAGGAACTCAAGATCTGCGTCGGCTACGACCTGGACGGCCAGCGCCTTGACTACCTGCCCACCGCCGCCGATCAGCAGGCGCGGGTGACACCGGTCTACGAGACGCTGGAAGGATGGTCGGAATCGACCGAGGGCGCGCGGAGCTGGGCCGAGCTGCCGGCGCAGGCGATCAAGTATGTCAAGCGCATCGAGGAGCTGATCGAGTGCCCGGTGACGCTGCTCTCGACCAGCCCCGAGCGCGACGACACCATCCTGATGAAGGACCCGTTCGCGGATTGAGCGGCACGGGGAGGGGGCGTTGGCGGGCGCGCTGCCGCTGGGGCGCGGCCGTTCAAGCGTCGGCGTCCGGCCCGTCCGGCCGCGACAGAATGAACGCCGTCACCACTGTCAGAACGGCGGCTTGAACGAGCAGCAGCCAGAGTGCCACGCCGAGCGCGACGCTCAGCGCGAACGTCGCCACGATCACCACGACAGCGGTTCGTTTCGCCGGGCGGCTGATGGCGCCGTGCGCGCGCCAGTGCCGGATCGGCGGTCCGAGGCGGGGATGCAGTACGAGCCAGGCGTGCAGCCGCGGCGACGAGCGGGCGAAGGCATAGGCCGCGACGAGCAGAAACGGTGTGGTCGGCACCAGCGGCAGCACGATGCCGGCGATGCCGCAGGCCGTCGACAGCAGCCCGAGGACGAGCCAGAGCGCGCGCTTTGTCACGGCACACTCACTCCCGTGTCCGGCGCGGCGTCGGATCGTCGCCCGATAGCAGGGGCGGCGTGTAGGCGCAGTCGGCGAGGCTCGTCTTGTCGAGCTGCCCGAGAAACGCCGCCGTTGCCGCGGCGAGGTGGCCCTTCAACCGGCAATGTGCGGTGAGCCGACAGCCGCCGCCGTCGTCGCGGAAGCACTCGACGATGGCATGGCGGGATTCGAGCCGGCGCACGACCTCGCCGATGGTGATGGCGGCGGCCGGGCGCGCCAGCCGCAGACCGCCGCCGGCGCCGCGGTGCGTGGCCACCAGCCCGGCATCGGCCATCTCCCGCACGACCTTGGTCAGATGGTTGCGCGAGATGGCGAATTCCCGGGCGATCTCGTCGGTGGTGAAGACACGGTCGGGCTCGCCGGCAAGCCGCATCAACGCCCTGAGGCCATAGTCGGTGAAAGCTGTGAGACGCATGGTCGCTGGGCCCGAATGGGTATTGCAAATGTCTATTCTAGGTGCATGAATGGGCATTCTCAATGCTTAAATGTGTCGATGGCAGCGGCGGGGAGCCCATGTCGGATCGCGAGGAGAGCCTGGCCCGGCGCGCGGCGTTCGCCGCCGAGATCGCCGAACGGACAGGGATCGACGAGGCGCTGATCGAACGGCTTGTGCATGCCTTCTACGCGCGCGTGCGGGCCGACGAGGTGCTCGGCCCGGTCTTTGCGGCGCGTATCCAGGACTGGGAGCCGCATCTCCAGCGCATGTGTGCCTTCTGGTCGTCAGTGACGCTGATGACGGGCCGCTATCACGGGCGGCCGATGCCGGCTCATGCCCCGCTCCCCGTCAGCGGCGATCATTTCGACCGCTGGCTGGCGCTGTTCGAGGAGACGGCCAGCGAGGTCTGTCCGGGGCCTGCCGCCGCGCTTTTCGTCGAGAAGGCGCGCATGATCGCTGCAAGCCTCGAGATGGGGATCGCCACCAGCCGCGGCCTCATCCTCGGGCGGGGCGAGCGGCTGCCGCCCGCCGGGCAGAGGTGACGCGATGGCGACGAGCGGTGAGCAGATCCGCGCCTCCACCGGACAGCCACTGAGCGCGAGCCGTTCCATACAACTCATCTATCTCGCGGCCCTGATCGCGGCACTCACGCGCATGGCGGCAGCCATGGGGCTCACGCCCGCGCCGATGCTGCACATCGCGGCGGCGGCGTGGGTGGCGCCCTCCGGCGGTTTCGTCGTGGCCCTCCCGCCTGCGTTGACGAGACCGCGGCCATGACCAGCACGCCGGCCGATGGCGGAAGTGACGATGAAGCCGGGTCCTTCGAGATCCTTCTTGCGTGGTCAGAAACGACGCTCGTCGTCGCGCCGCATCAGACGGCGCTTGAGGTATTGATCGCCGCGGGGCTGCCGGTCGAGCCGGGCTGCCAGACGGGTGGCTGCGGCATGTGCGCCACCGAGTACGTCGAGGGCGACGTGATCCACAAGGACGGCTGCCTGACCGCGGCCGATCGCGTGCGCTACTTCTGCCCATGCGTCTCGCGCGCCCGCGGCCGCATCGTCCTGCCGGCGTAAGATGCTGCAATCGAATGGGAGGCCGTGGGTGGCGCTGTCCTACGCCAGCCGGCCGCTGGCGTGGGCGAGCATCAGGTAGACGCGTCCTGCTTCGGAGACGAGATGGTTCTGGGCGGTGCGGCCGCCCGGTTCGCGCTGCTCGCAGTCGCGCAGCAGGGCCTCGAACTCCGTCATGTAGCGATTGACGGTGGTGCGGAAGGCCGCGTCGGCCCGGTAGCGCCGAGACACGTCCTCGAAAGCGCCGACGCCCTCGCGCGTGTAGATGTGCGGGCCGAGAATGCCGCGCTGGCCTTCGCGGAAGCGTTGCCAGATCTCGGCGGCGCGGGCCGGCTCGATGCCGCGGGCGATGCCGTTGATGTCGATCTGCGATGAGGTGCTGGACGGGCTGGCGGCGTTGCGCCGGCTCTCGCCGCCGCCGTCTTCCTCGCGCGAGGCCCGCGCCAGCAGGTCGCCGAGCGACCAGCCGTCACCGCCGGCCGGCGGCGCCCCACCGGCCGGCAGTGAGGTCGGCGTGTGCTGGGCCTGAGCGGTCGACGAGGGTGGCAGAGCGCCCATGGCCACGGGTTGGCGGGTGGAGACGGGCTGGGGCGGGTGCGAGGTGTCGCGAGCGCCGAGCTCGCGCGCGAGGCTCGCCGTCACCTGATCGAGCTGTTGGCGCGGCGTGCTGCGCGGCGTGATCTGCGGCGCGCTGCGGGCGTGCAGGAGATGGCCCGGGTCCGGGCGCGCCGGCTGAGCCGTGTCGCGGCGCTGTCCCTCGCGGGCGGCGAGCGTCGAAAGCTGCTCGAGCGCACGCAACTGGTCCTGCAACGCGCGGCGCATGGCCTCGGTCGTCTCCTTCGTGGCCCCCGGCAGATGATCGATCTGGTGGCGCAGGTGGGACTGCGTTGCCTCGAGCTCGGCGGCGGCCTTGGCGGCGCGCTG
>JAGRKR010000259.1:0-9755 GCA_020442225.1 Hyphomicrobiaceae bacterium
TAGCCCGTGCAGCGGCAGAGATTGCCGCTCATCTCGTA
Organism: Hyphomicrobiaceae bacterium; assembly: GCA_020442225.1. The sequence continues at coordinate 39 of JAGRKR010000259.1, forward strand.
GCGGATCGCCTTCTCGTCGAGCCCGCTCTTGCGCCGCACGAGGTCGCGTGCGGCGACGAGCATGCCGGGCGTGCAGTAGCCGCACTGCAGCGCATGCTCCTCCGAGAAGGCCTGGCGCAGGCGGGCCATGAGGGCATCGTCGTCGAACGATTCGATGGTGCGGATGTCGGCACCGTCGCAGGCGATGGCGTAGGTGATGCACGAGCGCGCGATCTCGCCGTTGATGACGACCGTACAGGCGCCGCAGATGCCGTGCTCGCAACCGATGTGCGTGCCGGTCAGGTTCTGTGCCTCGCGGAGGAAGTCGGCGAGGTGGGTGCGCGGCTCGACCTCGGCCGTGACGGGCACACCGTTGATGGTCAGGCGTATCGTCGTCATCGCGTGTGCGCCTCCGCAAGGGCGCGCCGGAGCGCTACGGCATGCAATCTGGTCTCGTAGGCGTCGCCGTCGTAGCCACTGGCCGCCAGTGCTGTTTCGATGCGGGCGAGCGGGGTCTCGTCGAGCGAGGGCAGGTGCCCGGCGGCGGCGAGGTCCAGAGCCGGCAGGATGTCGATCGGCGCGCCGCCGGTCGCGCCCGCGATCATGGCGGCGTGTCCGCTCTCGGGGTCGGCGACGACGGCGCCGATGGCCTCGGCGAACTCGCCGACCTTGCGGCAGATCTTGTGATAGCCCCATCTGGCATGCGGCGAGAGACGGCGGACGCGCACCGCCGCGAGGATTTCCTCGGGCTGCAGAGTGGTCGCCAAGGCGCCCGTGACGAAGTTTGCGATCGCTTCACGCCGACTGCCGCGCGATGAGACGATCTCGAGCTCGCCAGCGAGCGCCCGGAACGCGGAAAGCCAGTCGGCGGCGGGGTCGGCGTGGGCGAGGCTGCCGCCGAGTGTGCCGCGACTGCGCACCGCCCTATAGGCGATGCCGGCTGCGACATGCGGCAGGAAGCCCTGCGTGACGTCGGGCACGCGGCGGTCCTCGATGGCGGCATGCGTGATGCAGCCTCCCAGCCGGATGGTGTCGGCTTCCTCGCCGACGCCGACGAGCTCCGCCAGCCGCGTGATGTCGACCAGCAGACCCGGTTGCGCCAGGCGCAGGTTGAGCATGGGGCCGAGGGTCTGGCCGCCGGCCAGAACCTTCACGTCGTCACGGCCGGAGTCCGGAGCGAGGCAGCTGACGGCATCGCCGAGCGTCGCCGGCCGGTAGTAATCGAAGGGGGCCGGCTTCATGCGCGGGCCTCCGCATGTCGGCGCGCCTCGTCGATCGCCGCCACGATCCGCCGCGGCGTCACGGGTGAGACGAGCAACTCGGCGGCGTGCCCCGCCAGCGCGTCGTTGATGGCGTTGGTGATGGCGGCCGGCGGCGCGATGGCGCCACCCTCGCCGATGCCTTTCTGGCCGAAGCGCGTCAGCGGCGACGGCGTCTCCATATGCGCGATGCGGATGGGCGGCATCTCGGCGGGACCCGGCAGCAGATAGTCGGAAAGCGTCGAGGCGAGGGGCTGGCCCTGGGCGTCGAACGGCATCTCCTCGAAGAGCGCGGTACCGATGCCTTGGGCGGCGCCGCCATAGATCTGGCCGTCGACGATCATGGGGTTCACCAGCACGCCGCCGTCCTCGACGATGACGTAGTCGAGGATCTCGACCTCGCCCGTGTCGGTGTCGACGGCGACCACGGCGGCATGGGCGGCGTAGCTGAAGGTGCCGCTGTCGCGCAAGGGCTTGTAGCCTCCGGTGACCTCGAGCCCGGCCGGATCGACGTCGGGTGGCAGATCCTGCGGGCGGCGATACCAGGTGTAGGCGATATCGGCGAGCGAGATGCGCCCGGCAGGGCCGACCACATGGCCGTCCTCGAAGCGCACGTCCTCCGTGGCGCACTGCAGCAGCTTGGCACCGATCTTGCGGGCCCGCTCGGCGAGCTGATCGCAGGCCGCGGCGACGGCACCACCGGACATGATCATGCAGCGTGAGCCCCAGGTGCCCGTCGAGTATGGCGTGTACTCGGTGTCGCCGTGCACCAGCTTGATCCTGGCGTGGGGGATGGCGAGCAGGGAGTGCGCGACCTGCGAAAGCGTCGTCTCCAGCCCCTGGCCGTGGCTATGCGCGCCGATCCGCAGCTCCAGGCCGCCGTCGGGCGTGAGCCGGGCGACGGCCTGCTCGTGGCCGGGCACCATCGGAATGCCCCAGCCCGAATAGACGGACGTGCCGTGACCGGCCTGCTCGCAGTACATTGCGAAGCCGAGCCCGAGGCGGCGACCGTCGGCCTCGCCGGCCGCCTGCCGCCGGCGCACGGCGGCGACGTCGATGCTCGCCTCGGCACGCTTGAGGCATTCGGGATAATCGCCGGAGTCGAAGTATTTGTTCGTGATGTTCGTGAACGGCATCTGCTCGGGCCGCACCAGGTTCTGCCGCCGCACCTCGTTGGGCTCGAGCTTCAGCTCGCGGGCGATGGCGTCGATCAGCAGCTCCATGGCGAAGCAGACGCCGGTGCGCGCCACGCCGCGGTAGGGCAGGATCGGCGGCTTGTTCGTCGCGACCGAGGTGGTGACGCAGCGGTAATGCGGGAAATCGTAGACGCCGGGCAGGATGCTCACCACCTGCGCCGCCTCGAGGCAGGCCGAGAATGGATAGGAGGAATAGGCGCCGGAATCGACCGCCGCCTCGCACTCGACGCCGAGCAGTTTGCCCTCCCGGTCGGCATAGCCGGTGATGCGATAGTAGTGCTCGCGGCAATTGGCGCTGGCCGTCAGGTTCTCACGCCGATCCTCGAGCCAGCGCAGCGGGCGAGCGAGCTTGCGCGTCGCCCAGCCGAGGCAGACCTCCTCCGGCAGCAGGATGCCCTTGTAGCCGAAGCCGCCGCCGACATCGGGTGCGATGACGCGGATGTCGCCGTGGTCGAGCCCGAGGCATTCCGACAGTCCCGAGCGCACGATGTGCGGCTGCTGGGTCGATGTCCAGACGACGAGCTGGCCGAGGCGGTCGTCCCAGCTCGCGACCACGCCGCGGCCTTCCATCGGGCTCATGACCTGCCGCGCCGTGCGCATCTCGCGCGTCACGCTGACGGCCGCCAGCCGGCGCGCCTCCGTCATGTCGCCGAGCTGGCTCGAGGTCAGGAACAGGTTGTCGCCCCACTCCTCGTGCACCAGCGGGCTGCCGGCCATCTTGCCCGCGAGCATGTCGGTGACGGCCGGCAGCTCCTCGATGTCGAGCTCGACCGCAGCGGCGAGATCCTCGGCCTCGGCACGTGTCGGAGCCACGCACATCGCCACGAGTTCGCCGACATGGCGGACCTTGCCGGTCGCCAGCGGCCATTGCTCGGAGGGCTTGAAGCCGGGCAGCGTCGTCACGGCGCGGATGGGCGAGACACCGACCAGGTCGCCTGCCACGAATACCCTGTCGCGGATGGCCGCGGGGATGTGGACCGCCCGCAGCCGGCCGTGCGCGACGGGCGAGCGGACGAAGGCGACGTCGTGAAGACGCGCCAGGCGTACGTCGCCGACGTACTGCCCGCGTCCGCGCATGTAGCGATCATCCTCCTTGCGCAGGAGGCGCGCGCCGATTCCCTCACCCGTCCCTCGCCCGTCCACTGGCCGTCCCTCTGTCATCTTGCCACCCCCGCAGCGATCAGTCGCCGAGCGTTCCGTCCGGACCCAGCAGCTCGATGTTGAGCTTCACGCAATCGCCGCGATAGGTGATCTCGCCGAGGTAGAGTACGCGGCCGGAGCGATCCGTCACCACGCAGCGGGCTTCCGCCGTCGGTGCATTGAGTGTGATGGCCAGCAACTGCGCCGTCTCGATGTCCGCCGCGCCGATCGTCAGCGTCTGGTGCGCGCGCGCCACGTCGAGGCCGGGCATGCCGGCGATGACGCCGAGCGCCACGCGCTTCTGGAAGCTCTGGGGCTTGCGCTGGTAGACATCGGTGGCGACATGCACGCGGGCGAGCGCATAGGGCTCTCCGTCGCGCCGCTGCAGGCTCTTCAGAAACGTGTAGCCGCCGGGATGGGGCAGGCCGTCGTCCGGCTCGATGCTCGGCTCAGGCACCGGCGTCACGGGTAGCGGCTCGAGCACGTTGTCCTTGATCGGACGGATGAGGGAGGTCCAGTCGGTGGCGAGTTGCAACCAGCGCTCGCCGGCCGGTGTGCCGGTGACGAATGTCCCCTTGCCCTGATGGGAGCGCACGAGCCCTTCCGATTGCAGCAGCTCGATGGCCTGGCGGACCGTGACCCGGGCCACCGAGAACTCGCGCTCGAGATGCTGGAGCGTGGCGATGCGGCTGCCGAGCGGCCAGTGGCCGTCACGGATGCGATTGCGCAGTGCCGAGGCGACGAGCACGTAGCGGGGGACGCGCGTCTCGGTCATGGTCCGCGATGCGCGGCTCCTCGCCGCATGGCGCGCACTCTGCGCTGGCTTTTGTCTCATGGCCGATGGCTCTGGCTGTTAAGCATCCGCTGGAGCGTGGGACGTGGATTGTATGGTTGTTCCAAACATAATACCATTTGGTTCGAGATCGCGAGCGGGACCGCCCGCCGCGACACCATGAACCGGGGAGCGGATGAGAGGAAGATGGCGAAGCGCATAAATCTGAACGCCGACATTGCCGAGGGCTGGGGCGCCTATGACATCGGCAACGATGCCGAGGTGATGAAAGTGATCAAATCCGCGAGCGTCGCTTGCGGGTTTCATGCCGGCGATCCGAACAGCATGCATCGTCTGGTGATGATGGCCAAGGATCTCGGGGTGAGCATCGGCGTGCACCCCGGGTTCAACGATCTCTGGGGCTTCGGCCGTCGACAGATCCGCATGCGCGCCAGCGATCTCGAGTACATGGTCGCCTATCAGATCGGCGCCCTGCAGGGGATGGCGACCTACAGCGGACTCAAGGTCACGCACCTCAAGGCGCACGGCGCGCTCAACAACATGGCCGCCGTTGATCCCGATTACGCCATGGCCATCGGGCGCGCCATCAAGACGGTCGATCGCGACATCATCTACGTGGCGCTCTTCGGCACCGAGATGGAGAAGGCCGCGCGCAAGCTGGATCTGCCGCTGGCGCGTGAAGGCTTCGCCGACCGCCAGTACGAGGACGACGGCAATCTCGCCTCGCGCTCGATCCCCGGCACGGTGCTGAAAGACCCCAAGAAGGCCGCCGAGCAGGTGATCCGCATGGTCGAGGACAAGACCGTCATCTCGCGCCACGGCAACAAGGTGAAGGTCGAGGTCGAGACGATCTGCCTGCACGGCGACGAGCCGACCTCGGTCCACGTGGCCCAGGGTATCGGCAAGGCGCTGGCGGAGGCCGGCATCGCCAACGTCACGATCCCAGAGATGCTCTCCGCTTGAGCGCGGAGCGCGGCGAAACGTGAGCCAATGATGCGGTCGCGACAGCGCGCAGGCCCGTGCTGTCGTGTGCAGGCCTGCAAAGCGCGGCGAAGACCGCAGAAGTGAGTGGTGCAACATGACGGATACGCGGCCGACACTGGCCATCATCGGCGGCACAGGAGCGCTCGGCTCCGGTCTGGCGCGACGCTGGGCGAAGGCGGGCTACGCCGTCGTGATCGGCTCGCGCACGCCCGAGAAGGCGGCTGCCACGGCGGGCGAGCTGGCGGCGGTGGCGAGCGGGCCGGCCCCGCGAGGCGCCAACGTGGCGGAGGCGGCCCGGATCGGCGACGTCGTGGTCGTGACGGTGCCGTTCGCCTCGGTTCCGGCGACGCTCGACGAGATCAGGCCGTTCGTTGCCGGCAAGCTGGTGGTGGACACGACCGTGCCGCTGGTGCCGCCGCGGGTGGCGCGCGTGCAGATGCCGTCTGAGGGCTCGGCCGCGATTGCCGCCCAGGCACGGCTCGGTGCGGAGGCGCGTGTCGTCGCGGCGTTCCAGAACGTGGCGGCCCACAAGCTGCAGAAGGACGATGAAATTGCCTGCGACGTGCTCGTGTGCGGCGACAAGGCGGAGGACCGCGAGGCCGTCATCGCCCTGGCCGGGGCTGCCGGGCTGCGTGGCCTGCACGCCGGGCCGCTCGCCAACGCCGTTGCGGCGGAGGCGCTGACGTCCATCCTCATCGGCATCAACCGCACCTACAAGGTGGACGGGGCCGGTGTGCGCATCACCGGCTTCTGAGGCGGGACACCACCGGAGCTGGTGATGGGCAAGGCCTCCATGACCGTCACGGCGCTGGCTGGCATCCCGCCGGTCAAGCCGGGCGACGATCTCGCAGGCCTCCTGGCCACGGCGCTCGCCGGATGCGGGCGCGAGCCTGTGGCGGGCGATGTGCTGGTCGTCGCGCAGAAGATCGTATCGAAGGCGGAAGGCCGCTATCGGCGCCTCGCTGACGTCGTGCCGTCGGAGCGCGCCCGCGAGCTTGCGGCGGTCACGGGCAAGGATGCGCGCCTCGTCGAGCTCGTGCTCGGCGAATCCACAGATGTCCTGCGCGCCAAGACCAACGTGATGATCGTCGCGCATCGGCTGGGTCTGGTCATGGCCAATGCCGGCATCGACCAGTCGAACCTCGAGGCGGACGACGACGGCCGGCGCGTGCTGCTGCTTCCGGAAGATCCGGATGCGTCGGCGGCCCGCCTCAGCGAGGCCTTGAGCCGCCGGTTCGGACAGGCCCTCGCCGTGGTGATCTCCGACAGCGTCGGGCGCGCGTGGCGGCGCGGTACGGTCGGCCTCGCCATCGGCGCCGCCGGCCTGCCGGCGCTCATCGACCAGCGTGGAGAGCCCGATCTCGTCGGCCGCACGCTGATGGTGACGGAGACGGCTTTCGCGGACGCCGTGGCGGCTGCGGCGGTGCTCGTCATGGGAGAGGGGCGGGAGGGCACGCCCGCCGCCCTGGTCAGCGGTCTGTCTTGGACGGCTGCGGCCCAGCCGGCGCGTGCGCTCGTGCGCGCCAAGGCGGAGGATCTTTTCCGGTGACGGCGTCCCAACCCCGGTCACAGGCCTCGCGACCCGCCGGCGGCGCCATCCTCGCGCTGTCCGGTGGCATCGGCGGCGCCAAGCTGGCCCTCGGACTGTCGCATGCGCTGCCGCCGGAGCGGCTGACCGTCGTCGTCAATACGGGCGACGATTTCGAGCATCTGGGGCTCGCCGTCTCGCCCGATCTCGACACGGTGCTCTATACGCTCGCCGGCCTCGCCAATCCCGAGACGGGATGGGGACGCCGCGACGAGACCTGGAGCTTCATGGCAGCGCTCGAGTCGCTCGGCGGCCCGACCTGGTTCAAGCTCGGCGATGGCGACCTCGCCATGCACGTCGAGCGGACGCGCCGGCTGGCGGCCGGCGAGCGCCTCACCGTCATTGCCGACGACATCCGTGCGCGGCTCGGCATAGGGGCGCGCGTGCTGCCGATGACGGATGCCCGCGTGCGCACCCTGGTGGAGACGGACGAGGGTGTGCTCGCCTTCCAGGAGTATTTCGTGGCGCGGCAGAGCGCGCCGCGCGTGTCGGCCATCCGGTTCGAGGGGGCGGAGGAGGCGGCGCCGGCGCCCGAGGTCGCGGCCGCGCTGGCTGCCCCGGAGCTGGCCGGCATCGTCGTCTGCCCGTCGAACCCGTGGCTGAGCGTCGATCCCATTCTGGCTGTTGCCGGCATGCGGGCGGCGCTGCGGGCAACCGGGGTGCCGATCGTGGTGGTCTCGCCCCTGGTCGGCGGGGCGGCCGTCAAGGGGCCGACAGGGAAGATCATGGACGAGCTCGGTCTTGCGCGCGACCAGCGGGCCATCGCCGCCCATTACGCCGGGCTCGTCGACGGTTTCGTGCTCGATCACCGGGATGCCGCCGCCGAAGCGACCATTGACAGTCCTGTGCTGGTGACGAATACGCTCATGCGCTCGCTCGACGATCGGATCAGGCTGGCGGCGGATGTCGTCGCTTTCTGCCATGACCTCGGCAGGCGACAGTCGCGGAAGAAGGCGCAGTCATGACGGCAGATGCAGCGACAGGCACTCGGGGCGGGTATTGGGCCATCGTGCCCGTGAAGCCGCTGGCGACGGCCAAGGGCCGGCTGGCGGCCTGCCTGACCTCCGGCGGGCGTCAGCGCCTCGTGCGGCGGATGCTGGAGGACGTGCTGGCGGTTCTGGCCGGCGTACCGGAGCTGGCCGCGACGCTCGTCGTCACGGCGGACGCGGACGTGGCCCGGCTGGCGACGGCGCGGGGCGCGAGCGTGCTGCTCGAGCCGGAGGCTCAGGGCATCAACGTGGCGCTGGCCGCCGGCATCGCCCGCGCGGTCGAGGCCGGCGCGGACGGCGTCCTGCTGCTGCCGGGCGACGTGCCGCTCGCGACCTCGGCCGAGATCCGCGACATGATCGCGGCGGCTGCCTCCGGCGCGTCCGTGGTGATTGTCGCCGACGAGGCGGGCAGTGGCACCAACGCGCTGCTGCTGCGACCTGCCGGCGTGCTCGCGCCGGCATTCGGACCCGGAAGCTTTGCGCGCCACACCGCCGCGGCTTCGGCCAGCGGTATACCGATGCGCGCCCTGACGGGGAGTGGGCTCGCGGCCGACATCGACGAGGCGGCCGATCTCAGGCATCTGTCGGCGCAGGCGGGTTACGCATTCCTGAAAGAGGCGCGCAAGCGGCCGTCCCGTCGTGCCGACCCACTCGCGGTGGCCCTCGCCGCGTCCGAAAATGGCGACGAGCTCGGCGAGCCTCTGGCCCTGGCGCTGGCGGGGCTCGAGGCCCCGGACCGGGTCGCCGCCATTGCCGAGCGCCGCGCGCTCGCGCGCTATGGCACGACGATCACCTACTCGCGCAAAGTCTTCATCCCGCTCACGCAGCTCTGCCGCGATGTGTGCCACTACTGCACGTTCGCGCATGCGCCCCGCAAAGGTACTCGGGCCTTCATGAGCCTCGATGAGGTGCTGGCCATCGCCACCGCGGGGGCGCACGCCGGCTGCAAGGAGGCGCTGTTCACGCTCGGCGACAAGCCGGAGCTGCGCTATGGCGCGGCGCGGCGCGCGCTGGCCGAGATGGGCTACGCGAGCACGCTCGACTATCTCGAGTCGGCGGCGCGACAGGTGCGCGAGCAAACCGGGCTGCTCCCCCACCTCAATCCCGGCGTGGTCGACGTGGCCTGGCTGCGCCGGCTCAAGGCCGTCTCGGCGTCACAGGGCATGATGCTGGAATCGACCGCTGCCGGCCTCGCCGAGCGGGGCGGCGCGCATTTCGGCTCGCCCGACAAGGCCCCGGCCGTTCGTCTCGCCGCCTTGGCCGCCGCCGGCGAGGCCGAGGTGCCCTTCACGACCGGGCTGCTGATCGGCATCGGGGAGAGCCGCGAGGACCGCATTCGTGATCTCCTGGCCATCCGCGAGCTCCATGCTCGCTACGGACACATCCAGGAGGTCATCATCCAGAACTTCCGGGCCAAGCCCGGTACGCGCATGGCGAACGCTGTGGAGCCGACGCTCGCCGAGCACGTCTGGACGATCGCCGTGGCGCGCCTTCTTCTCGGCCCGGACGTCACGATCCAGGCGCCGCCCAATCTCCGCGACGAGGCGGAGCTCGCCGCGCTCGTGCGGGCCGGCATCAATGATTGGGGCGGGGTCTCTCCCGTCACGCCGGACCACGTCAACCCGGAGGCGCCCTGGCCGCACATCGCGCGGCTCGCGGAGATGAGCGCGCGAGCCGGCAGAGAGCTCGCCGAGCGGCTTTCAGTGCACCCTTCGCATCAGCAGCAGGGCGCGCGGTGGCTGTCGCCGTCGATCCGCACGGCGGTGATGCGGCTCGCGGACGCCGACGG
>JAGRKR010000259.1:9791-12463 GCA_020442225.1 Hyphomicrobiaceae bacterium
GCGCCGCCGCCGGCCATGTGGGGCGCACGTCACGAGTGGCGCGACGAGCGCAGGACGGGCACGTCCGACATTGCGCGCATTCTGGCGCGTGCCAGGGAGAGAGCGCGGCTCGGCGAGGCGGAGATCGTCAGGTTGTTCGCGGCGCGGGGGAGCGATCTCGGTGCCGTGCTGTCAGCCGCGGACACCCTGCGTCAGGAGATTTGCGGCGCGCCCGTCACCTATGTCGTGAACCGCAACATCAACTACACCAACATCTGCACGTACGGCTGCCGCTTCTGTGCCTTTTCCAAGGGGCGGCCGTCCAATCAGCACCGCGACCGGCCCTATGACCTGCCGCTCGATGAAATCGGCCGCCGCACGCGCGAGGCGTGGGAGCGCGGCGCCGTCGAGGTCTGTCTGCAAGGCGGCATCGCGGCGCGCTATACCGGCGAAACGTATCTCTCCATCGTCGCGGCGGTGAAGGCCGCGGCGCCGGCCATTCATGTGCATGCCTTCTCGCCCCTGGAAGTCTGGCATGGCGCGACGACCCTCGGGCTGCCGCTGCGCGACTATCTCGCGCGCCTGCGCGACGCCGGTCTCTCGAGCCTCCCCGGCACGGCTGCGGAGATCCTGGACGACGAGGTGCGGCGCGAGCTCTGCCCCGACAAGATCACCACCGAGCAGTGGCTCGAGGTGATGCGCACCGCGCACGAGGTCGGCCTCGGCAGCACCGCGACGATCATGTTCGGGCATATCGATGCGCCGCGGCACTGGGCGCGTCACCTGCTGCGCGTGCGCGAGCTGCAGGAAGAGACGGGCGGCTTCACCGAGCTCGTGCCATTACCGTTCGTGGCCTCGGAGTCGCCGATCTATCTCAAGGGGGGCGCACGCCAGGGACCAACCTTCCGCGAGGCGATCCTGATGCATGCCGTGGCCCGCCTCGTGCTCGCCGGGCGCATCGACAACATTCAGGCCTCCTGGGTCAAGCTCGGGCCGGCTGGCGTCCGTCACGCGCTCGATGCCGGCTGCAACGACGTCGGTGGCGTCTTGATGAACGAATCCATCACCCGAGCTGCCGGCGCCGTGCACGGCCAGGAGATGACCGCCATCGAGCTCGAGCGCATGATCCGCGCGGCCGGTCGCCCGCCACGCCAGCGCACCACGCGCTACGAGACGCCGTCGAATGAGCGCATCGCGGCGAGCTTCGCGGAATGCGAGGTGCGGCCGATGAGCATGATGGCGGCGGAATAGACGGGCTCGGATCGGCGGGACGGGGGGCAAGCCGCGCAAGGCGGGCAGGCGCGCCGGACGGACCGATCAGGTCTTCTGTCCGTCGACCTCGCGCTCCAACTCGTCGATGGCCTGCTTCACGTTCGACCAGAACGGATGCACCTCGCGCAGAAGTCTGAGGGCGGCGAGCGCCGCCTTCTTGCGGCCGACCTCCCGCCAGACGGTCGCGAGGCCGTCCAGCGCGCGGAAATGGTTCGGGTCGAGTGCGAGGCAATGCCTGAGGTCGCGCAGCGAGGCGGCATAGTCGTTGCGCAGGAAGTGAACGTACGCGCGACGGTTCCAGCCCTCGGCGAAGTCGGGCGCCAGCAGCACGACCGAGTCGAGCAGCCTGAGCGCCAGCGCGTGGTCCTTGCGGTTGACCGCTGCGAGCGCGCGCTGCATCAGCACGTTGATGGTGTCGCTGCCGGAAAAGAGCCAGAGCTTCTCGATGGCGCCGGCGATGAGCGTGGCGCCTTCCTCGTCAGAGGCGGTCGAGAGGCGGGTGTAGAGGTCGCGGAGCAGTCGGTCGCGCTCCACCACCGATCGCGGCCCGGTCGCCATCGCCACGGGGGTTGCGGTGAGCTTGCCGGTGATCTTGCCCTTGGGCGCAGGCTTGGGGGCCTCGGCCACCGCTGGCGGGACCAAGAGCACGGCTCCACACACGGCTGCCAGCAGCAACCGCACGAGGCGACGCGACGACGTGTGCATGCACTTCATGCCGGCCAGGATACCGCTCCGGAGCCGCGAAGGGAACCGGTAATAGCCCGTCCGGGCGCGCATCAGCCCTGGCGGGCTTTGAAGCGCCGGTTCGTCTTGTTGATCACGTAGAGGCGGCCGCGACGACGCACGACGCGGTTGTTGCGGTGCCGGCCCCGGAGGGACTTGATGGAATTCTTGATCTTCATGTCGAAACCCGTTTCGTCATGACACGCCCCAGCAGGCGCCGACGCCGCCGCTGCGCGGCTTGCCGTATCCCATGCCGAAAGCTTGGTTGAAAAGAGGCGCGACCCTAAGCTTCACGAGGCCGCCTGTCAACCTCTGCTCACTGTCCCACTCTGCTCACCATCCCACTCCGCCCGATTGGCCGCTCGAGGCCGTTACCGCTGGCTCGGGATGGTGGGCGCGACAGGGATCGAACCTGTGACCCCCACGATGTCAACGTGGTGCTCTACCGCTGAGCTACGCGCCCGCCGCCCGTCTCCGGGCGTCGATCAGGACTGCTTCCTATATCGACAAGCCCTGGCCGAAGCAAGGGCCAGATCCGTTTCTGTTCGGGCGTGCCGCCGTCAGGCCGCCAGCAGCCGGTCGACCTCGTTGACGAGATCGCGCAGGTGGAAGGGCTTGGAGAGGATCTTGGCGTCCTTCGGAGCGTTGGAGTCCGGGTTCAGCGCGACGGCTGCAAAACCGGTGATGAACATGACCTT
>JAGRKR010000260.1 GCA_020442225.1 Hyphomicrobiaceae bacterium
CAGCGCCGACCCGGGCGGCGTGCACGAAGAAGAGGGACTGCGTGACCGAGGCCAGCATCATCGACGGAAAGGCATACGCCGAGCGTCTGCGTGCGCGCATCGCGCTGAAGACCGCCGACTTGCGCGCGGCGACGGGGATCGTGCCGGGCCTCGCGGTCGTTCTCGTCGGCGAGGATCCGGCGAGCCAGGTCTACGTCAGGACCAAGTCGCGCCAGGCGGAGGCTGCGGGCATCCGCGCCTTCGACCACAAGCTGCCGGCGAGCGTCACGGACGAGCACCTGCTCGCGCTCATCGCCACGCTCAACGCCGATCCGACGGTGCACGGCATTCTCGTGCAATTGCCGCTGCCGCGGCAGATCTCGGCGGACAAGGTGCTGAGGGCGGTCGATCCGACGAAGGACGTCGACGGCTTCCATCCGACCAACGTCGGCTATCTCGCGACCGGTCAGCGCGACATGGCCATGGTGCCGTGCACACCGCTCGGCTGCCTGCTGTTGCTCGAAGATCGTCTCGGCAGCCTCTCCGGCCTCGATGCCGTGGTCATCGGTCGCTCGAACATCGTCGGCAAGCCCATGGCGCAGCTCCTGCTGCAAGCCGATGCCACGGTGACCGTCGTGCACTCGCGTACGCGCGCCATTGCCGAGCATTGCCGCCGCGCGGATATCGTCGTGGCGGCACTGGGCCGGCCGGGCTTCGTCAAGGCGGACTGGATCAAGCCGGGGGCCACGGTGATCGACGTCGGCATCAACCGCATCGTGCGTGCCGACGGCACGTCCGGCATCGTGGGAGACGTCGATGCCGGCTCCGTGCGGGCGGTAGCCGGCGCCATGACGCCCGTGCCGGGTGGCGTCGGGCCGATGACGATCGCCTGTCTCCTGGCCAACACGGTCACGGCGGCATTCCGCGCGCGCGGGCTCGAGCCTCCCGACTGGCGCAAGGACTGAGGCGGCGACTGGGCCAGCGACCGGGGCGGCCGCCAGGGATCACCGGCCGCGTCGCCAGCGGACCTTGCGCTTGCGCTTCATCTTGGCGCGCTTGGCGCCAATGGAGCTGCGGCGCAGCTTGCGGCCTTGGGCGTGCGGGCGCACCTTGAGACCGGCGAGCACGAGGCCCGGCGGCAGCACCCGGCTCCCGGCCACCAACGGCGTCTTGCCGCACGTCTTGGCGAACGCGAACGGCGTCGCCAGCGATACGCGATTGCCGTCGGGCAGGATGCGCAGCGTCTGGCGGAGCTGATGGGGCGCGACGCCTGAATTCTCGACCACGCGATGGCCCGATCCGATGGCCACGAAGGTGGGGACGAAGCCTGCTCCGGTCACCTCCGCCTTGCCGCCGGGCCGTCGCGCCAGCTCGAGCGTGGCTATGATGCCGGCCCGCTGCATGGGCTGGCGCTGATTGGAGATGAAATTCCCGGTGGAATAGACGATGAGGCCTTCGCGTCCGTCCGGGGCGACGTGGCGCTCCCACGGCTGGACCACGTGCGGGTGCGTGCCGATGACCGCGGCGGCGCCTGCGTCGACGAGCTCGCGGGCGAGGGCCCGATCCTTGAGCGTGGGACTATGGCTGTTCTCGATGCCCCAGTGCGGTGTCACGATGACGGCATCGATCCTGGGGTCGGCGCGCAGCCGTGCCAGCTCGGCCAGAACCTCGTCCTTCTGGCGATGGCAGAACAGCACCTGCCGGTGGCGATCCGGCAGGCCGTTGGTCGAATAGGTGCAGGCCAGCCAGGCGATGCGCCAGCCCTTGGTCTGCGTGACCGTGCTCCAGGGGGACTCGTGCTCGCCGCGCCTGCGGGTGCCGGTGAATGCGAGGCCGCGCCGGCGCAGGTTGTCGACCGTGCGATCGACGCCCAGGGCGCCGCGGTCGAGGGCATGGTTGTTGGCGGTCGAGATGACCTTGAAGCCGCTCGCCTTGAGGTCGTCGAGGACGGAGGGATGATAGTTGAACGACAGCGTCGGCAGCATGTAGCCGTAAACCCGCATGTCGAGGCGGCGGCCGGGATCGCGCACCGGTCTGCCGAAGGCGGAGACGCCATCGGCCGCGGGACCCTCGAGATTGCCATAGGCGAGATCGGCGCGCTTCAGCACCGAGGCGACGGGCGCCCACATCCTCGCGAAGCTGCCGCGCCGCTGAAAAGCCTGTGCCAGAAGCTGCTTGTGGAACAGCAGGTCGCCGACGGCGGCGATGGTCAGTCGATCGCCCGGCCGGCAGGCGTCACGGAAGACGATGGTCCTCGCAGCGGCGCTCTGCGCCCCAAGCGGCAGGGCGCATGCGAGCAGCAGCAGCCAACGGCCGGCACGACGCAGAACTGACGAGGGCATCTCGGGTGCTGACGGCTAGATGGTGAAGGCTTCTCCTGGGGAGCGCCGCCCGTGATCCCTCCCGGTACGCAAGCGTCGCCCCCTCGAGCCCGATCAGCATATCAACCCAGGGTGGGGCCGGTAAGTCAGAATTGGCGAAAAAGATAGCAGTTATAATGCCATGGTGCCATTTTCACACACTTTAATTGAGGTGTGCAGAGATCAATTTCCTGGCGTCCTCGCTGTCCCACTCGGCCGGACCCGTGAGACGGCCGATCTCCCGCCCCTCCTTGTCGATCAGGATTGTCGTCGGCATGCCAGCCGCCTTGAGCGCGGTGCCCAGGCGGGCCGTCGGGTCGTTGTAGAGTGCGAGGGCGTCGACTTTGGTGTCCTTGAGGAACTTCCTGGCACGGTCCGCGCCGTTGCGGTCGAGGCTCAGGGCGACGACATCGAACTTATCCGAGCCCAGCTCCCGCTTGAGGCGGTCGAGTGACGGCATTTCCTTGCGGCAGGGGCCGCACCAGGTGGCCCAGAGGTTGAGCAGAACGACCTTGCCTTTCCAGGCCTTGAGCGTCGTCGGCTTGCCCGCACCGTCGTTGAAGGTGATGTCCGGCAGGGCCTCCGGCGCGCGCTTGAAGACGAACAGCGCCATGTGGCCCTGCGCCAGCGGATTCGAGCTGGCGGGCGTCGGCGCGGCACGGCTTTCGCGGGTGATGGCCGGTGTGGCGCTCGGCTCGGCCGGCGTTGCCGGCGGCGCGCCGGTGGGGGCGCTCGCCACCTCGAGCCGCCCTGCCTTGGTGCGAACGGCGTTGTCACCGGTGCCCAGCGTCGCGTATACCGCCAGGAAACCCGCCAGTGCCGCCACGAGGCCGGCCGCGACATAAACGAGCGGTGTCGTGGTCTTAGAGGCATCGCGCTTGCTCATGGCTCGTTCTTCTTCCTCAGAATTCGGATCGGTTGGTCGTGACGGACAAGACAGCAAACAAGATGTGGGGTGGCCGGTTCAAGATGTCACCGGCGCGCATCATGGAGGAGATCAACGCCTCCATCGCGTTCGACCAGCGGCTGGCCCCGCAGGACATCCGCGGCTCGAAGGCTCATGCCGCGATGCTGGCCGCGCAGGGCATCATCAGCCGGGAGGATGCCCGCAAGATCGGGCAAGGTCTAGACACGATCCTGTCAGAGATCGAGCGCGGCGAATTCACGTTCTCCCGCGCGCTGGAAGACGTGCACATGAACGTCGAGCAGCGCCTGAGCGAGCTGGTCGGTGAGCCGGCCGGCCGGCTCCACACCGCGCGCTCGCGCAACGATCAGGTCGCGACCGACTTCCGGCTGTTCGTGCGCGATTGGATCGACGGCTGTGATGCAGGGCTGGCGGCGCTGCAACTGGCCCTCGCCCGCAAGGCGGAGGCCCACCATGCCACCGTGATGCCGGGCTTCACGCATTTGCAGCCGGCCCAGCCCGTCACCTTCGGGCATCATTGCCTAGCCTACGTGGAGATGCTCGGGCGCGATCGCGGGCGCCTTGCCGACGCCCGCCGCCGGCTCAACGAGTGCCCGCTCGGCTCGGCTGCGCTGGCCGGCACCTCGTTTCCCATCGACCGGCACGCCACGGCCGCGGCGCTCGGCTTCGATCGCCCGACGGCAAATTCCCTGGATGGCGTCTCCGACCGCGATTTCGCGCTGGAGACGCTGGCAGCCGCCACCATCACCGCCTTGCACCTGTCGCGCCTCGCGGAGGAGATCGTCATCTGGATGACCCCGCAGTTCGGGTTCATCCGGCTCACGGACCGCTTCACGACCGGCTCTTCCATCATGCCGCAGAAGCGCAATCCCGATGCGGCGGAGCTGGTGCGCGCCAAAGTCGGCCGCATCGCCGCGGCCTTCCAGGGGCTGGCCATGGTCATGAAGGGCCTGCCGCT
>JAGRKR010000261.1 GCA_020442225.1 Hyphomicrobiaceae bacterium
GCGAGGCCGTCGAGGCCGTCGGTGAGGTTGACCGAGTTGCCGGCGCCGGCGATCACCACGATGCCGACGAGCACGAACAGCGGCCCGAGATAGAGCACGACGTTCTTGAAGAACGGCACCGTCAGCGAGGTCGAGAACTCCGGCGCGCCCAGGCGCATGACGATCCAGGTTGCCACGCCGGCGATGGCGACCTCCAGCAAGAGCTTTATCCTGCCGGAGAAGCTGTGCTTCGTCTGCTGACGGGTCACCTTGAGGTAGTCGTCGTAGAAGCCGATTGCACCGTAGGCGAGCGTCACACCGAGTACGACCCAGACGTAGGGATTGGCCCAGTTGGCCCACAGAAGGGTGGAGACGGTCACGCCCATCAGAATCATCAGCCCGCCCATGGTGGGCGTGCCCTGCTTCTTGATGATGTGGCTCTGCGGTCCATCCTCGCGGATCGGCTGGCCCTTGCCCTGGCGGATGCGCAGGAGATCGATCATGCCCGGGCCGAACAGAAAGACGAAAAGCAGCGCCGTCATGATGGCGCCGCCGGTGCGGAAGGTGATGTACTTGAAGACGTTCAGCGGACCGATATGCTCGCTGAACTCGATGAGCTTGTAGAGCATCCCTTCCCCTCGAATCCCGTTGGCCCCGCGCCGACGCTGGTTCTACTCTCAAGCCTCCGCCGGGGCAAAATGCTTCTTGATGGCGTCCACGATCGGAGCCATGCGGCTCCCCAGAGAGCCCTTGACCATGACCGCATCGCCGCCCTGGAGCGCGGCGAGAACGGGGGCGATTAGCCCGGCCGACGACGGCGCCCAGGCGCCCCGCTGGGCCGGCGGCAATCGCTCGAAAAGGTGCTTCATATGTGGACCGCAAGCGAAGACGAGGTCGATTCCCGTCTTGATCGGCGAGGCCTTCGTGAGCGCCGGCAGCAGCCCGACGTGGTACTCGACGGATCGTTCGCCGAGCTCCAGCATGTCGCCGAGGACGGCGATGCGCCGCTTGACGGTCGGGTCCTTGATCCAGGCCAGGGTGTCGAGCGCCGCCCTTATTGATTCCGGATTTCCATTGTAGCTCTCGTCGATCACTACCAGCGGACCGTCCGGGGCCGGCAGCCTCAGCCGCGAGCCGCGCCCGGCCCCGGCCTCGACGGAAATCAGGCTCTTCAGCCCTCGTCCCATGGCGCAGCAAAGGCAATCTAGTGCCGCAACAACGGCGAGGGAATTGATGGCGATGTGTTCGCCCGCGATGAAAAGCCGATACGAGATTTCCTCGCCACCATCGATTTTGGCGGTGACCTCCTGAAATCCTGCGTTAGGTGAGGTTGCGGGCACACCCGAGACGATCGCGACATCGTCGCTCCGCGACCTTCCGAACGTCCGCACCCGAGCGCCGGCCGCCTCCGCCGACGCCTTCAGCCGCTCGAAATGGGGGCTGTCGCGGAGAACGATCGCCACGCCTCCCGGCTCCAACCCCGCGAAGATCTCGGCCTTGGCGTTGGCGACGCCGATCTCGCCGTCCGGAAAATTGCCGACGTGGACCGGCAGCACGTTGGTGACGATGGCGACGTGCGGGCGCACCAGCCCCGTCAGCGGCGTGATCTCGCCGGCGTGGTTCATGCCGATCTCGAAGATGGCGAACTGCGTATCGGCCGGCATCCGCGCGAGCGTCAGCGGCACGCCC
>JAGRKR010000262.1 GCA_020442225.1 Hyphomicrobiaceae bacterium
GTCGACCGGTGGACGGTCGGTCTCGGACCTTCGCGTCGCCGGCGAAGGTGTCGCTCGGCCGGCTGGGTCTGGGTGCGCGCTCGGTGACGTCCGTTGATCGAGGTATCGCGACACAACTCGACGGCCGATCCGATGGCTGATCAGAGGCGATCGCTGAGGTCTCCTTTCTCTGCACAGTCACCGTCAACTCATTGGCGCCAACCGGTTATGACCCCCAGCTGCCATCGTGCCGATGCGCAACACAGCAGTGGCAATTGAGCAGAAGGCCGAGAGACCATGCCCTTCTGCGCCGCAACAACTGTATGACACCGCCGCTTCCAACTTTACGGCTTGAATAGTCTTGCAGGCGTGCACCTCAGAAGATGAGGTCCTCCGCGTCGGAGCTATGGCTCCCGCGAGACCGACCGATGAGGGCAAGAAGCAGCAGACCGCGGAGCTCCATCTTGACGTGCATCAAGGTGAGCGCCCTTCCTCGTGCGAGACTGTTTAAAAGCAGAAATCGCAAGGACCAGAATGTCAGTGAGCCAAGAGAATCCCGTCAGGGAAGCGGTCGGCGTCTTCGATACTCCAGACGCGCTGCAGAATGCCATCGATGAGCTTTTGAGTTCGGGTTTCAATCGTGCGGAGATCAGTCTTCTCGCGAGCGAGGCCGCCGTCGTCGAGAAACTCGGACATCGATACCGCAAGGCCGAGGAACTGGAGGACGATGTCAGCGTGCCTCGGGCCGCCTACGTCTCGACAGAATCCGTCGGGGACGCCGAGGGCGCCGTTATCGGCGGTCTCATGTATGTCGCGGCCGGCATCCTCATGGGGCCGGTCGGCGCCGCGGGAGGCTCGCTGGCGGCGATCGCCATGGCAGGCGCACTGGGCGCCGGCATAGGTGGCCTCGTCGGATTGCCGATCGCTCACTACATAGGTGAGCAGAAGACCCGACGCATCGAGGAGCAACTCGCGCATGGGGGGCTGTTGCTGTGGGTTCGCGTCTGGAATGCCGAGCGTGAGCGTTGCGCCGTCGACATCCTCGAGCGGAACGCAGGGCGGGATGTGCACGTTCACGAGTTCGCCTGAGCCCCACGGCGCCGCCGGTCGGCTCGAACCCGGAGGAGGATATCAATGGCGACCGAAGTACCGCTCGACGAACTGGACCCAGGCGTCGCCTTTGGAACGCCGGAGAGACTGGTGGGCCGCAGCGACCTGACGCGCGAGCAGAAGATCGAGCTGCTCAGGCGCTGGTGGTACGACGCTGCCGAAGAGGCGGTGGCGCTCGAGGAAGGTATGCCGGGCGAGGAGTCGAGCCTGCTGCGACGGATCATCCTGGCTCTCGAAGGCCTCGCCGGTCCGGTCGACGTCTCTCATGCCGGGCCATCGAAGCACCACGGAATTCCGCGCGCCGCGCTGAAGCGGCGTGCATGAGAGGCGCACATCGCGTCGATGTCTGAGAGATCGGGACGTGAGCAAGCGTTCTTACTCGGAGGCCGCCTGTGATCTGTCGGAGTTGACACCGGAGGTCTATGCCGGCTGGAGAGCCAGCGAACTCGGCGCCATGACGGAGCAGCTCGAGCGTCGCCTGATGCTCGAAAGCATGGGGGACGTGCGCGGCAAGGACATTCTCGAAATCGGTTGCGGGGATGGCGAGCTGTCGGTGCGGCTCGCCCTGCAGGGCGGCAGAGTGGCGGCGATCGACGTCTCGGAGGAGATGCTGGCCGCGGCACGGCGGCGGGCGGAGGGCGAGGGTGCGGACGTCGTGTTCGCGCAGGGAGGCGCCGAGCAGATCCCGTTCGCGAGCGGGTCGTTCGATGTCGTCGTCGCCATGACGATCCTGTGCTTCGTCGAGGAGGCGGCGCCGGTCTTCCAGGAAATGGCCCGTGTCCTCAAGCCGGGTGGCCGCATCGTCATCGGCGAGCTCGGCAAGCGGAGCACTTGGGCCGCCGCGCGCCGTGTCCGCGCGTGGCTCGGCTCGCGATTGTGGCGGGCGGGCGTATTCCGGACACCCGCTGAGCTCGAGCATCTGGCCGCATCTGCCGGTTTGCTGCCGATCGACGTTCGCGGCAGCGTCTACTATCCGCCCGTCGCCTGGATCGCGCGGCTCGTAGCGCCCTGCGACGCGTGGCTCGGCCGCACAACGACGGTCGGAGCGGCGTTTCTGCGGCTCGAGGCGCGAAAGCCACCCGCACCGTACTGTCAACGCGAGGCGCGTGATGGCGCCATGTCACGCGGGGTCCCTTCACACGTCAACAGGAGCACGTCGCCATGACTGCCGAGTCCAAGACCGCCAAGTCCACGACCATCGAGAACCTGCAGTCCGCATTGTCCATGGAGTTGGCCGCGGTGCATCAATACATGCTGCATGCGCACGTGCTGGAAGACTGGGGCCTCGACCGGATGGCACAGAAGATGCGCGGCGAGATGCAGGAGGAACTGGGCCACGCCCAGGAGTACATGCGCCGCATCATGTTCCTCGGCGGTGATCCGCAGGTCAAGGCTGCCAAGGTCCCGCAGCGCGCTCAGACGCTCGCCGACATGTTCCAGGTTGATCTCGATGACGAGGAGGAGGCGATCCGGTTCTACACGCGCGCGGCGGCGGTTGCGGCCGAGGCCGGGGACATCGGCTCACGCATGCTGTTCGAGCGCATCGTCATCGACGAGGAGGGGCACAAGGCATGGCTCGAGCTCCAGCTCAACCTGATCAACCGCATTGGAGAGCAGGCCTACGTCGCCAAGCACATGACGATCGACGAGCC
>JAGRKR010000263.1 GCA_020442225.1 Hyphomicrobiaceae bacterium
TCAATCTCCCCAAGGTTATCGCCTGACGAGGGATATACTGCGGCGCGCAGTCGGATTCACTGATTAACCAGCGTAAACCACCAAAATACATTTTGTTATGGCGACGGTTTTGATAAGCATTTTCTCAAAATACATTGCAGATCACGCTGGCTTGCTTTTCGAATTCTCTCTACAGTTGCCGCACTTGCCGGAGATGCGCGTCACGATCGATGGCCACGGTCACCGCCCATACTCTGAGGTCGACCCGAACTGGTGCTGGCCCAGCCAAGCCTCAAGGTCCTCGATCCGGTAGACCACCTTTGCGCGCTTGCCCGGCCCCAGCTTGAAGTAGCGGGGCCCCGTCCCGTCTACACGCTTCTCCTCCAGCGTGCGCGGTGACATTCGGAGATACTCGCCCGCCTCCACCGTCGTGAGCAGTGTCGACCTGCGCTGTCCTTCAGGAAGCACCACGACTAGCTCCTTGCCCCAGCTACCTCTCGTTGCCTACTATAGGCATGGCGTCCCAGGACACGGAACCTCTTTCATGGACACACCCGAGGACTTGACCACGGTCTCACGCAACCTTGCGAACGAGCGCAAGCGGTACAGCGAGCTGCACACGCAGCTTCTCTCCGTGTTGCCACCATCGACCGCTGTGCAGGATCTGGCAGGGACTCTTATCACGCACTGCGAAGAGTTCGGGACCCGCCACACGGGGGACACGCTCCGCGCAAAACCAGACGAGTTCGGCCTGTCGGAACGTCAGATCGATGCGGCGCTGCCGCTTCTCGAAGAGCTTCACGACATCGCCCTGACCATCGACACCCTGGCCAGCGCCCAGAACCGCATTCTCCGAGCTGACGCCCCCGCTCGGAGCAACGTGTACTACCTCCAGAACCGGCCCTTCACGGTTGACGAGCGTGCGCGAGAGATGAGGTTCCTGGACTCAGGGGAGAAGCAGCCGATCGATCTGGATGGTCCCCGCCCCGAGCGCACTAGGCGGCGTCGGCGGGAGCGACAGCCATGAGGTCCACTTGCCGTTGTCATGCAGAAATGTGGCGCATCCTAAGCCTGACCAACGCGGAGCAGAGTTTGCAGACATCGAGAGCGGCGGTCTCTGCCTCGAACAGGTGAGGGATGGCCATGGCAGGACTCGGTCGTTCAGCGGACCTCTGGCATCTGCCGTCAGGTACGGAGCAACTCCCATTGGTGGGGATAGTCTGGTAGTCTCGTCACAGAACCAATGACTGGAGCGCCGGAGCACAACGGTGACCGAGGACCCAAAGCTGATCAGCTCGCGCCACAACGGGCGCGTTACAAGAGATGGCGTGACGGTTGAGCTCTGCATCTACCGCCTTGAGCATACCAAGTGGACTTTGGAGGTCGTCGACGCTGAAGGCACGTCAACCGTTTGGGATGACGAGTTCGACACGGACGACGACGCATTTGCCGAATTCAATCGCACTACAGCTGCAGGAATGCTGGAGTTCCAGCCGACTGCCTCCAAGCTGAAAAACTAAGCTCGCGAGAGCGGAGCAGAGAAAGGCGACCTCAGCGATCGCCTCTGATCAGCCATCGGATCGGCCGTCGAGACGTGTTGCGATACCTCGATCAACGGACGTCACCGAGCGCGCACCCAGACCCAGCCGGCCGAGCGACACCTTCGCCGGCATCGCGGCGGTCTGATCATCCCGGCCCTGCGGGGCCCGCAATTACACCACACGTCGGGGCACTACCCTTCTCGCCGACACGCGATGTTCAGCGTATCGCAAAAGCCACACTCTCTTTCTGAAACATTGGCTGTGAGCACCAATTGTCGGGACAGTGACCGCATGCCATCGCGTACATTTGTGAGAGTGGGGCTGACGCTGGCACAATGTCCGATAAGGTCGGCGGGCAACTGGGGGGAGTGCGCATGTCGAACCAGCCGGCTGTCAAGGCCCAAGCCGTCACGCTCGCGATTCGCAAAGGCTCGATAGTTGCGCCGCTGCTGTTGCTGCTGTTGACGATATTTCTTTTTGTCGTCTACGCGCTGCCCTCCGAGCATGCCGAACTCGCTCGCAAGCTCAAGCTGACCAAGTTGGACCCAACCGCGAAAGACATCATCACGCGCTTCAGCGAGGTCTACGGGTCAACCAATCAGGCACTGCGCGATGAGATCTGGAGCGCGAACAAGCTCAATCCCTGGACCTACGTCACGGACATCCTGCGTCCGCTCTTCAAGGCGTACCTCGAGCAGCTCATAGACGACTTCAGGCTAATCGTAGTGAGCTTCGTAGGCACGGTGTCGACTCTCGCCCTTTACGCGCTCATTCCCGGGCTTGCGGGCCTCATCTACCGGCGCCAGTTCACCATCTGGTTCCTGGCCTCCTTCGCCGTGCTGCTGGCGATCAACAGCTCGGGCATCTTCAAGAGCCTCAGCGGCGGCGGCGAGCCGATGCCCGGTTCCGGCCTGCTGCTCATCTTCCTGATCTCCCAGATATTGATCCTGATCTTGGCATTCCGGCTCCGGAGACAGACGTCAAGTGTCAGAAGGGTTTCGCCGGCCGTTCACAACTGGCTGCTCAAGGGCGCCCTTGTCGGTTCCGGCATCGCGCTCTGGCAGCTCTGGATGCCCTACGGAAGCGGTGAGGCAGACAAGGTAGCGAAGCCCGCGGCCATGGCTACTCCTGCGCCAAAGGTGCCGGGCGCCGACGTCGAAGCCTTCCGCGACTGTCCCGATCCGAGGTGTCCGGCGCTCGTCAGGATCGCCGGCGCGACCTTCACCATGGGCTCGCCGCCACCGCCGCCGGACCAGGCCACGAGCTCGCGTGGCATCCAACGCATGCGCGAATCGCCCGTGCACACCGTCACGGTGAAGACGTTCTGGATCGGCCGCTACGAGGTGACGAACGAGGAATGGGCAGCCTGTGTCGCTGCCAAGGCCTGCGTCGAGCTCAAGCGGCCTGAATTCATGACCGGGCGCCACCCGGTTGCTGGCGTCTCCTACGAGGAGGCCAAGCAATACGCTGCTTGGCTGTCGGCGCGCCTGAAGCAGACCTATCGCCTGCCATCGGAATCGGAGTGGGAGCTCGCCGCCCGCGCCGGCACCCAAACGACATTCGCGCACGGCGACCACGAGGACGGCAGTTACGGGTGGACCGCCCGTGACTTCCCCATCTCACGCGACGCCAAGCCTCAACCGGTCGGTACAAAGAAGCCGAATCCCCTAGGCCTCTACGACATGCAGGGTAACGTCGAGGAATGGGTCGGGGATTGCTGGTTCGAGTCCTATGCCGGCCATCCGACCGACGGGTCGGCGCGGACCGACTGCACCAATGCTAGCCCTGCCGGCGCGCGCATCGCCCGCGGCGGCGCATCGTTCTACATGCAGTACCATGACACCCGACCGCGGCATCGCATCTGGGCGCAGAGCGGGCGGGCCGCCTGGCGCGGTCTGCGGCTCGTGCGCGAGGAGACCGCCACCGGTGGTCCGGTGCATCCGGTCGCTGCGCTCGGCCCCATTTCCGTCGCCACGGCTTCGCCGAAGAAGCCCGCGACGGGCATGCGCGGCGACGGCGGCATGAAGGCCTTCGTCACCACCGGCTTCACCGGCTGGGTGTTCAAGTTGGAGCTCATCCTCGTCGGTCTGCCGCTGATCTATTCGCTCTTGCGCAACTCGGCCGCCTGGACCGAGAGGAAGCGCAAGAACATCGTCATCTGCCTCGACGGCACGAGCAACACGCCAGACCAGATCGACCATGGGTTCGCTGCGACGACCAACGTCTACAAGCTTTTCCGCATGCTCAAATCCGACGCCGAGGGCATATTCCAGCCGGGCGACAAGTTCGATGCCTCGTTGTGCAAGCGCTACCGTAATGGCGAGGCGCAGCAGATCGCCTTCTACTACGCCGGCGTCGGCAACAAGTACGACAACGATCCGATCCTGCAGACGCTCGGCATGGCGGCAGGCGCCGGCGCCGCCGACATGGTGGAGCGGGCCTACCAGGATCTCGTACGCGTCTATCAGAAAGGCGATCGCGTCTTCATCTTCGGCTTCAGCCGGGGGGCCGCGATCTCGCGGCTCCTGGCGCGCGCGATCGACGCCCGAGGTGCGCCGCGGTCAGTGTGGACGATCAGGCTGTTCGGCAAGCACCGAACACTTTGGGCCTCGAAGAGCAAGCAGCCGGTTGCCATCGACGTGCTCGGCTGCTGGGATACCGTAGGCTCCTTCGGCGTCGCTAAGACGATCGCTGGCATCAATTTCCAGCAGCTCAACGTCGGCCGTGACCTGTCGGTGCCGGAGAACGTGCAGCAAGCCTATCACATGGTCTCCCTCGACGAGCAGCGCGACAGCTTCGAGCCGACGCTGATGGACCCCGATCCCAACCGGCCCGAGCGCATCGTCGAGGTCTGGTTCGCGGGCGATCACGCCAACGTCGGCGGCGGCTGGGCGACGGACCGGCTATCCGACATCACGCTCGACTTCCTGCTCAACCGCATTTCCAGCGGCTATGCCAACAGCGCTGATCTGGCCGGCCAGGACGAGAGCTGGGGCCTCTACCTCAAGGCCTGGAAGGCCGACAAGGCGGACTACTGGGAGCGCCAGGACGACAATCCCCATATCGTCGATCCCGACCCGCTCGGACAGATCCAACAGTGGTTCAGCCATCTCTACCAATACCGGCCGCGCAAGCTTCCGCAGCACGCGGTGATCTCGGACACGGTCTTCAACCGCATGGTCGACGCACTGCCACTCTACGCGCCACAGGCTCTGTTCAACCTCAATGACGAGCTCGACCGGCGCCGCGATCTCATCGCCGAGCAGGTCGCCAAGCTCCAGGAAACGAAACTGCTCTCCGACGAAGACCTGAAGAAAATCGAAGGCTACAAGGCGAAGCTGCGCCTCAACCGCTTCGAGGACTACTGGGACAACAAAATCCTGCCAGCGCGGAAGGGCAGGTTCAAACCTCCTGCAGAAGCGCTGGCCAATGCCATTGCCCCGCCTAAGGAGATGCAAGCCGCCTGATCCAAAGACGACCGGAAGCGATCACTTCGGCCCCATCAATCTCTCTGGTGATCCAATAGACCGGGGCGAGCCCAATCGAGTGTCCGCCGTGGCAGTTCGACCGGCTTCGCCACCACGACGGTCTCGTTACGGACGAGGTGCGTCGGGGCATGCCGGCGTTCCGTTGGCACGTACAATGTTGACCCGAGCGCGCCGCAAGTGCTCAGGGCCACCATGGGTCAGAATGCTCGATCCGGCTACGTGCAGGCGCGATAGGGTCGAAAGCGGCCTGCAGACACCGGAATCCGCCGCACTGCAGCGAAATTCGAGCAGAAGACCACCGAGTTTATGTCACGAAAAGCACACGTGGCCGCGTCCCGCAGATGAGAACGAAAGCGGCGTGGACCGTCACGCTGCCATCCGCCTCTTAGGCGATGAAACTGCCTGCTGTTGCAGCGCACGCGGCGGTCGCACCGGCTTCCTGTACTTCTGCCATACCAGTGTTGAACACCCGCACAATGACTGCAGTGGGTCA
>JAGRKR010000264.1 GCA_020442225.1 Hyphomicrobiaceae bacterium
CTCGGACCGCACGTCGATGCAGAACGCGGCTTGCACCGGCGGCCGATGTCGGAGAAGCGCAATCGAAGCGCCCGCCGCTGCCTTGCGCAGGCTTTCCGAAAGCCGCGTGCGATAGGCAATGTCATAAGCTTCCTGCAAGAGCAGCGAGAGGGCCAGCTCGGCGTCGACCTCGGGCGCATCGTCGTCCGGCAGGTGGGCAGAATCGTCCATGGCATTTTTCCACGCCTGCTGAAACGACTGATCGATGCGCGCGCGGAAGAGGCCGTAGCCCCAGGCCACCCGTATGGCGAGCAGCCCGCGCAGAGTGTCGTCGCGCCTGCCGTCGAGCTCGGCATTCCAGCCGACATAGCGCGCGTAGGCCGACCAGCCGCCGATGTCGAACAAGGCACGGAACAGGTAATCCTCGACGGCACGAGGCGGGATGCCTAGTGCCTCGATCACGATGGCGATGGCCGCGATGGGGTCCTCAGGCAATGCCAGTACGGTCTTGCGGAAGTCGGTTACGCCCATTACTTCGGGATTGTAGTCGTGGCGGATCAGCGCACGCCAGGCGGCGTAGGGTGCCAAGTGCCTCACCGGCATCCGCCAGCTGGACTGACCCTCGTCGAAATAGCCCGCACAGAAGCTCGAAATCTCGCCGATCATGAAACCCACGAGCGACACATAACGGTCGCCGCCAGCCTCCCTGTCGAGCACCTCGGCAACGGTTGCGACGACACCGGCGGGCGACGCGGGCTCCACCGTTTCGGCCATCGCCGCTCTGCGCAGCGCCGCCGCATCGGCAAAGCGCGCGCCCAGTGACGGCTGGAGGGCCGTTGCGGCCGCAAGCGCGGCGTCGTCGATGGTGCCGTCAGCCAGCGCCTCGCGATAGAAGGCGC
The DNA here is from genome assembly GCA_020442225.1 of Hyphomicrobiaceae bacterium. The sequence continues at coordinate 879 of JAGRKR010000264.1, forward strand.
GCGGCATCAGCATATGGGTGCGGGCGGTCCGCTTCAGATGTGCCGCCGTCGATTGGAACGTCCGGCCGGAAAAGCCCAGGAACGGATTGACGGCGACGAAATTCTTGAGAGGCCACACCGGTGCGATGCGCTTACAGACGGCATCGATCTGATGCTCGAGCGTCGCCTCCTTTGGCATTGCCTCATGGGCCGGCGGGTTGGCGGGAGCGATTGGAGTGGCACAAGCGGTCATCATCATTTCCCCCGGATCAGTGGTTGGCCTGCTGCGCCGTCGACCGCCGCCGCGCCGCGGGAGCAGCCCGGAGCAGGAAGCGGTTGGCGAGCGTGTTGAGATAGAGGCCGTGGCTCAGATGCACGTAGGCGGCTTGCCAGAAAGGCTCGGAAGCGTGTCGAGCCATCTGGCTCTGGAAGACGGTGAGGCCGGCAAAGGAGACGATGACCAGCGTGGCGATTGCCACCTCCGGCATGCCGGCGAGCGCGCCGCCCGGCGGCAGGCTGTCCGCCGTCAGGTAGGCGGTGGCGGCCTGAAGACCGAAGTAGGCCGCGGCGACAGCAGTGGCGCAAAGGCCGGTTCTGGCGACGACATAAGCGTTGGGCCGCTCGTCGATGGCACCTGCCATGAGATGCACCAGCGCCATCAGCAGGACGGCGCCAAGCGCGATCGAGCCGGGATTGACGCCCGGCGATGGCCCGAAGACGCCTGCGATGAGGAGCGTCATTGCCACCACGACGCCAAGTGCCATCACCAGCCGAGCCGGATGGGGCTGACCGCCGGGACTTGGCGACCAAGAGGCACGGGCCAAGTCCATCACGCTGCCGGAAGAGAGAAAGGCATGTGCCTTGTAGAGCGAGTGGGCGACGATGTGGAGCAGCGCCGACGAGAAGGCGCCGAGGCCGCACTGGAGGAGCATGAACCCCATCTGCGCCACGGTCGAATAGGCGAGTTGCACCTTCACCGAGGTCTGAGTAAGCATGACCAGCGAGCCGAACAGCGCCGTCGCGCCGCCGACGAGGGCCAGAACCTCGAGGGCCGGCGTTGCAAGCAACATGACGTCGGCCAACCGCAGCACCAGAAAGGCACCAGCGTTGATGATGCCGGCGTGCAGCAGCGCCGAGACGGGCGTCGGTGTCTCCATGACCTCGATGAGCCAGCCGTGCAGAGGCAGTTGCGCGGACTTCAAGATGGCCGTGGCCACCACGAGCAGTGCGGCGAGCGTAACGAGAGTGGACGGCCCGCCAAGCCCTGCCGCCGCGCGCGCTGCTTCTCCGAGGGAGGCGATGTCGAGGGTGCCGAAGCGGGCATACAGCAACGCGGAGGCCGCGAGCAGGCATGCGTCGCCGATACGGCTGATCCAGAATTTCTTGGCTGCCGCGCGCCGAGCCGCGGGACGCCCGGGATAGAAGAGCAGCAGCTTGTTGAGCGTGAGACTGGTTGCGATCCAGGCAAGGATCAACAGCGCCAGGTTGCCGGCCACCAGTAGGGTCAGCACCGAAGCGAGCGCGAGGAGCAGCCAGCGGATGAAACCTGCGTGTCCGGGATCGCCGTCCAGATAGTTGCGGCTGTAGCGCACGACGATGACGCCGATAAAGGCGACAAGCGCCAGCATGATGGAGGACAGCGCGTCGACGTGAACCGACAGGCCGATGCCGGCCAGACCCAGCATCGGCGATGTCACCGGTCCGGCCAGCGCAACCGCAAGCCCGCACGCCAGGGCCAGGCCGAGCGCCACCATCGAGACCGACACCGCCGCGCCTGCGAAGCGGCGAGGTGCAGACGAGGCGGCGTGGACGAAGGCGACGGTCGCCAGCATGATGGGGGCGGCAAGAGCAATGAGGGGCAACAGGGTTCGCATGATGGCTCCGGTCGGTCTGCATCGGCCCGGATGTGTAATGGCTCGCAGCTTTTCTGAAAAATTCGAATGTTGAACAAAATCGTTAGAGAGAATAGAACGATGGGATGCCCCACCTGAACTACCATCACCTCCGATATTTCTGGATGATCGCCAACGAAGGCAGCATGAGCCGCGCAGCCCGCAGGCTGAACGTGTCACCGTCGTCGCTTTCCGTGCAACTGAAGTCACTGGAGGAGCAACTCGGCCAGCCCCTGTTCGAGCGCAAGGGTAAGGCACTGATCCTGACCGAGGCCGGACGCATTGCCCTCGAGTATGCCAACACCGTATTCCAATCGGGACACGAGCTTCTCGAGGCGCTGACTGGCCTTTCGCCCGGGCGCCAGGTGCTCCGCATCGGCGCGGTTGCCACGTTGTCGCGCAACTTCCAGATCGGGCTGCTGCGTCCGCTGATCGGCCAGCTGGGCATCGAGCTGATCATACGATCAGGCGGGCTCGCCGATCTCCTCGCTCAGCTCGATGCGCACAAGCTCGACGTCGTACTGTCGAACCAGCCTGTCGTGGCCGACGCCGACAGCGAGCTGCAGACGACGCTGCTCGCTGAGCAACCCGTGAGCATCGTCGGCCCGCGATCGGCAGAACGTGCGGAATTCCAGTTCCCTCGGGATCTCGACAAAGCGCCGATCGTGCTGCCGGCCCGCGGTAGCGCCATCCGTTCCGCCTTCGATGCGCTGGTCGGGCAGGCCGGGGTCGAGCCGCGGATCGTTGCCCAGGTCGACGACATGGCCATGACGCGCCTGATGGCCCGCGAAAGCGGCTGGCTTGCCTTGGTGCCGCCGGTCGTGGTCGTC
>JAGRKR010000265.1:0-1301 GCA_020442225.1 Hyphomicrobiaceae bacterium
CCAGGAGCGGTCGAAGAGCACGATGTCTCCGGCGGTCGGCAGATGCGCGGCGTAGCGCTGGAAGTACCACTGGCGGCGCTCGGCATCTGTCGGCTTCGAGAGCGCGATGGCGCGAGCGTGGCGGGGATTGAGGTGCTGCATGAAGCGCTTGATCGTCGAGCCCTTGCCGGCGGCATCGCGCCCTTCGAAGACGCAAACGACGCGCTCGCCCGTCTTCTGCACGTGGCTCTGAAGCTTCATCAGCTCGATGTGCAGCGCCTGCAGCTCCTCCTCGTAGGGGCCGCGCTTCATACGCTTGTCGTAGGGGTAGTTGCCGCTCGCGAGCGCTCCCTCCTCGACCGCCGGCGGCAGGTCCTCGTCGTCCAGATCGAAGGCGTCGAGAGATGTCGTGGGCTGCTGGCTGCCGCCCTTCTTGCCGGTCTTGCTCTTCTTGCTCATGCGTGGCGGGGCTCCTCGACCGGAAGTGACATGAAACGGTGAATATAAGTGGGTATACTGGGACATCGCCGTGCGACCTGGCAATGGTCATGGCTCCCACGTCGCACTATCCTGCCCCTCAGGACGACAAACCGCCGTCGGTGCTCCGCGCCGCGCCGGTATGTGCCGACGATCGACGATGTTCGCGAGGTCATGGCGCTGCTCGACTCTCTCGTCATAGGTTTCCGCAGACTGGTGCGCAGGCTCGGGCGCCGCTGGCGGCGCGTCCCTGCGGCGACGCCCGCTGCGCGGCCTGCCGCTCAGTCGGAGTCCGCCGAGCCGACGTGGCGCGCCATCGTTGAGGCCGTCGCTGAGCCTGTCGTCGTCGTCGATCGCACCGGCGTCGTGCGCCAATGCAATTCGCCGTCCATAGCGTTGTTCGGCCGCGTGCGCCCGGGCCAACACATTTCGATCATGTGCCGGAATCCGGAGCTGCTCGACGCCATCGAGACGGTGCAGGAGAGCCGCGAGCCCGTCACCGTCGAGATCCTCGTGCTCGGTCCGTCGCTGCGTCACATGACGGCGACCGTGGCGTGGCTGGGCGGGGCATCGCTGCCGCCCCCCGCGCCCAAGCTGCTCGTGACGTTCCGTGACCGCACCGAGGAGGATCGCCTCAACCGCATGCGAGCGGATTTCGTCGCCAACGCCAGCCATGAGCTGAGGACGCCGCTGGCGTCACTCCGGGGGTTCATCGACACGCTGCGCGGCCCGGCGCGCGAGGACCGGGAGGCGCGCGAGCGGTTTCTTGCCATCATGGCGGCTCAGGGCGAGCGCATGACCCGGCTCATCGACGATCTGCTGTCGCTCAGTCGCGTGGAAATGCG
>JAGRKR010000265.1:1405-2691 GCA_020442225.1 Hyphomicrobiaceae bacterium
GGCTGGCCTCGCGGATGCGGCGTGGGTTCGGGGCGATCGCGACGAGCTTACCCAGGTCGTGCAGAACCTGGTGCAGAACGGCATCAAGTATGGCCGCCCCGGTGGACACGTCACGATCCGGCTGGTGTGCGAGCGGGCTGCCGCCAGCCAGGGCAAGGAGACCGCGCGCCGCTACAGGTTGTCGATTGCCGACGACGGGCCGGGCATCAGCCCCGAGCATCTGCCGCGGCTGACCGAGCGGTTCTACCGCGTCAACGTCACCTCCAGCCGGGAGAAGGGCGGCACGGGGCTCGGCCTGGCGATCGTCAAGCACATCGTCAATCGCCATCGCGGCGATCTCGACATCGACTCCAAGGTCGGCCAGGGGTCGACCTTCTCCGTCGTGCTCGATGCGGTGGAGCCAGCCGACGCGGCCCGGCCTTAGTCCCGCTCCGGTGAGCGACTGAAAACTCCGTTATATCAATGCTCTAAGGTGTCACGAAACCGTGTCCTGTGTGGTCTAGAAGGGCGTCGGAGCGGCCGGCGCTGTTGCGGGGTTGGCCGAGAACTCCAGCCAGTAGCGCGCAAACCACAAGGGAGAGCGTTGTGAGACACAAGATTCTCGGCGTCGCCGTTGCCGTTGCAGCGGGCGCCATGACGATCACGTCCGCCGAGGCCCGGGACCAGGTCAAGATCGCCGGCTCGTCGACAGTTCTGCCGTATGCCAACATCGTTGCCGAGCAGTTCGGAAAGGCCTACCGCAAGCTCAAGACGCCGGTCGTCGAGTCCGGTGGCTCGTCTGCCGGCTTGAAGCAATTCTGCCAGGGCGTCGGCGCCAACACGATCGACATCGCCAACTCGTCGCGCGCGATCCGCAAGTCCGAGCGCGAGGCCTGCGCCAAGGCCGGCGTCAAGGACATCGTCGAGATCCGCTTCGGCTACGATGGCATCGTCTTCGCCTCGGACGTCAAGGGCCCGGCGTTCGCCTTCACGCCGAAGGATTGGTACCTCGCCCTCGCCGCACAGGTTCCCGGCAAGGACGGCAAGATGATGCCGAACACCGCCAAGACCTGGAAGGACGTCAATCCGGCATTCCCGGCCTGGAAGATCGCCGCCTTCATTCCGGGCGAGAAGCACGGCACGCGTGAGGTCTTCGAGGAGAAGGTGCTGCACGCCGGCTGCAAGGCCGCTGGTGGGCACGCCGCGCTCATGAAGGGCGGCATGGACAAGAAGAAGGCCGACAAGGCCTGCATTCAGGTCCGCAAGGACGGTGCCTCGGTCGATATCGACGGCGACTACACCGAGAC
>JAGRKR010000266.1:0-1966 GCA_020442225.1 Hyphomicrobiaceae bacterium
GCCGAGGCGAAGTTGGCACCGACCAGCACGGAGTTGGCGAGTTCGGCCTGCTCGAGGATCGCCTCGGCCAGGGTGGCGTCGCTGAGGTCTATGCCGCCGAGCCGCGCGCCGTCGAGCTTGGCGCGCGTGAAATCCGCCTTGCGCGCCCGGGTGCAGCCGGCGAGCGGGCGATTGCCGGTGTCCTGCAGCAGGGCTGGGTTGGCGCAGCCGAGCCAGGCGCGCCTCAGATCCGTGCCGATCAGGCTGGCGCCGTCGAGATTGGCGCCCGTGAGATCGACCTGTTGCAGGTCGCTGCGGTCGAGGCGGGCGTAGCGCAGATCGCGTCCGCGCAGGCTGAGCGTCCGTTCGCCCGGCACGATATCCTTGTCGACCACGAGATCGGTGTCGCTCACCTCGAGGTTCCGCCGGAAGATGCCGAACAACGAGCCGTCGGAGGTGGCGCCGAGGAACGGCATCACGAAGCCCATGAGGTTGCCGGTGCCGGGGCTGTCGGCTTGCGCCGTGCGGCTGGCGCCGGGCAGCGACTGCGAAAGGCGGTCCATGGCCTCGTCCGGCACCGTCGCGACGAAGAAGGAGAACAGCGTCACCAGGATCAGCACGACCGTCGTCGACATCACGCTCACGGGGTGATGGCGTCCGGTCCGCCAGAAGGCGCTGAAGAACGACGTCTCCGAGCGCACAAGGAAGACGCCCATGGCCACGAGCATGACGATGTCGGCGAGAAGAGAGATGCGATGCGCCCAGGTGATGGTCACGTGGTGATAGGGCAGGAATACGATCTGAATGTAGATGATGAGGATGACGGGCAGGACCACCAACGTGAGCCACGCCATGACGTGCAGGAACATGCTCATGATCGGGCTGCGCTCGGGGCCGGCGAGCGCCTGCACGAAGAAGAAGTTCTGCAGCTCGAGCCTGAGCGGGTGCGAGCGCTTCGAGGTCGGCTCCAGTTGGGCGAGCGCGCGATCGAATTCGATAGTTTTGCGCGCCAGCAGCACGTGTTGAAGCATGACGCCGAGATGCAGGAGCACGAGCACCAGCGGCGCGAACAGGAAGAAGCGGGTCAGCTCGATCTTCACCTGCAGGATCGGAAGCGGCACATCGCTGTTGAGCAGCAGGTCCTTGTGGCTGACGCCGGCCACGGCCAGGATCAGGTAGCTCATCAACCCGAGGAAGATGAGCCACGCCATGTGGGCGTCCTTGCTGGAGTCGTTGACGGCAGCCAGGAGACTGTAAGGGTTGACCGGCGCCTCGTCTTCAATCGGAGCGCGTGTCTCGTCGACCATCCGGAGGCCCCCTCTCCCCTGCAATTCTGTCTGGCGCCGTGCGCAACCTGCACGGCCCGTCGCGTCTTGACGGACGAAGGCTAGCAGAGCCTGAGCCACCCGTGCGACCCGACCGACAACTTAGGGCGCGATTGTGGCAAGTCCAGCACAACCCGTGATGTCCGTCGCCCCCCCCGTGACGGCTTGCGCCCGGCCCAGAGGACCGTGCAGGCGCTGAGCGATCGGATCATGGGGCCATGCTCCCGGGCGCGATCGATGACGCCCGCAGCACACGGCGCTTCCAGAGGGCAGCGATCCCGCCTTATGCTCATACTCGGGCGCGTCTTCGCTCGCAGCTCGGGTCATGGGAGGACTGCATCGTGAGAATCATCGCCACGTCGGCAGCAGCGCGGCCGGCCTCGCACTTCGCGCAGGCAGTGGAGGTCGAGGCCGGGCAGCGGCTCCTTTTCATCTCCGGTCAGGTCGGCAAGGACACCGAGGGCCGCATCCCCGATGACGAGCGCGAGCAGCACGTGGTCACCTGGCGCAATATCTTCGCCATCCTGGAGGCGGCCGGCATGAGCGCGGAGAATATCGTCGACGTGCAGGCCTTCATCACCGGACGGGACGGCGTCGCGATCTTCCGCTCCGTGCGCGAGGAGATGCTGGGTGGCCACCTCACGGCCTCGACGCTGATCATC
>JAGRKR010000266.1:2023-3225 GCA_020442225.1 Hyphomicrobiaceae bacterium
CATCGGGGACCCGCGTTCGCGAGCCCCCGATGCCAGGAGATGCAGACCAGACCAGGCGCTGACTAGAACAGGAACTGGTTGGCCGCGATGGAGGAGCCGGTCTGGTTGGCGAGCACGATGGTGCTGCCGGCGAAGCCCGCGGCCGTGATCTCGAGACCGGACGAGGTCTGCGTGAACACGAGGTCGCCGTAGGTGACGCCGAGCGTGCGCAGGTCGAGGATCTCGCCGACCTGCCAATCGGAGATGGTGTCGCGCCCGAAGGTGCCGCGGAACATGAACCAGTCCGTGCCGGTGCCGCCCGAGAGCGCGTCGTCGCCGTCGCCGCCCCAGATGTAGTCGGAGTCGGCGCCGCCATCGAGCGTGTCGGAGCCGGCGCCGCCGATCAGGAAGTCGCCGCCGGCGCCGCCGAGGAGCGTGTCGTTGCCGTCCTCGCCGTAGAGGTTGTCGTTGCCGTCGCCACCGTCGAGCAGGTCGTTGCCGGTGCCGCCGATGAGCCGGTCGTGATCCCATTCGCCGTAGAGCAGGTCGTCGCCCGCCTCGCCGGAGATGATGTCGTTGCCGGCGCCGCCGTAGATGGTGTCGTTTCCGGCGACGCCGATCACCTCGCCGCCGCCGAAGTCGCCCCACAGGTCGTCGCCGCCGGCGTCGCCGTAGATGACGTCCGAGTCAGCGCCGCCGACGATGCTGTCGACGTCGTCGCCGCCGTGCAGCTCGTCGTTGCCGCCCTCGCCGCGCAGCAGGTCGAAGCCGGCGTCGCCCCACAGCGTGTCGGCGTCGGCGCCGCCCTTGATGTTGTCGTTGCCCGCGCCGCCGTAGAGCGTGTCGAGACCGGCGTCGCCGAACAGCGTGTCGTCGCCGCCCTCGCCGCGCACGACGTCGTCGCCGGCGCCACCGGAGAGCACGTCGTTGCCGTCGGCGACCGTGTCGCCGGCGATGCCGTCGTCACCCCACAGTTCGTCGTTGCCGTCCTCGCCGTAGGCAATGTCGTTGCCGAGGCCGCCGACGACGAGATCGACGCCGGAGCCGGCGTAGTGGCGATCGTCACCGTCCTCGCCCCGGAGCGTGTCGTTGCCGCCCTCGCCGTAGAGGAAGTCGTTGCCGGCGCCGCCGTAGAGGATGTCGGCGCCGTCGTTGATGCCCTCGACGATGCCCGCGTCGTCGCCCCACAGCGTATCGTTGCCGTCCTCGCCGCGCAGCGTGTC
>JAGRKR010000267.1 GCA_020442225.1 Hyphomicrobiaceae bacterium
CAGGATGTTGGCCGACTTGCCGCCGAGCTCCTGGCCGACGCGCTTGACCGTCGGCGCCGCCTTGATCGCGACATCGACGCCGGCGCTGGTGGAGCCCGTGAACGACACCATGTCGATGCCGGGATGCGCGGCGATGGCGGTGCCGACGCCCGGACCGTCGCCGTTCACCAGATTGAAGACGCCGGCGGGAACGCCCGCCTCCGCCAGGATCTCGGCGAGAAGCATGGCCGAAAGAGGCGCGACCTCGGACGGCTTGAGTACCATCGTGCAGCCCGTGGCCAAGGCCGGCGCCACCTTGCAGGCAATCTGATTGGCCGGCCAGTTCCAGGGCGTGATCATGCCGGCCACGCCGATCGGCTCGTGCCGCAAGCGTGTCGAGCCCCGGTCCTCCTCGAAGGCATAGGTCTTGAGCAGCTCCGAGGCCGTCCGGAAGTGCCCCATGCCGGCGCCCGCCTGAAAGCGCGTGGCGAAGGACAGTGGCGCGCCCATCTCGGACGAGATCGTCTCTCCCATCTCGTTGAAGCGCCGCTTGTAGACGGCGGCGATGGAGTCGAGCAGCTCGAGGCGCTCCTGGCGCGACGTGCGCGAATAGCTCTCGAAGGCCCGCCGGGCCGCCGACACCGCACGGTCGACATCCTGCGCGGTCCCGAGCGCGATCGTCGCGATCGGCTCCTCGGTTGCGGGGTTGACGACGGCGAGCGGCCGCGACGCATGCGGCTCCACCCAGGCGCCGTCGATGAAGAATTTCGCATGGTTCGTCATGGCAGTGACCTCCTGGAGACCTGGCGCGGCCCTCGCGCCAACAGCACGCTCTTCCCGCCCACCATAGCCGACACCGCGCCGACCGATCCATGCCGATCGCCGCCTGCGCCGCCCATCACGCGCGCCGCCGGACCATCATGCACGCGGCCGGCCGCAACAGTTGCAGCACCACTCGTTAATCTGATGACATATTTGGCGTGATCATGAGAAAACCATGATTGATTGCACTCTCCAATTGACGCCATGATGCAAGTTCTAGCGTGAGGGACCGGGGATCTCGTAATGCGTACAAAGTATCCGTTCACCTATTTGTTTGCGGCTCTGGCATTCGCCATTTCGACCTGGGCCGTTCCAGAGCCGGTCAGCGCCGAGCCGACCATCAAGCTGGCGCAAGCCAAGACGAAGAGAGCTCCGCGCGTTTCGCGGACGGGAGAAGAGGCGAAGAAGAAGGAGCGGTTGAACTCCTGGACCATCGGCCTTGCCGCCGGGCGCATCGAGGGCGCGCCGCTGAGGTTCGCTTCAGAGCTGGCCCGCGTGCTCGACGACGGTAATGACCTGCGGGTCATCCCGATGGTCACGCGCGGCATCTTCGACAACATGGAAGACCTGCTCTACCTGCGCGGCGTCGATGCGGCGATCGTCTACGGCGACGTTCTCGAGTTCTACAAGAAGAACCCTTCGGTCTCGAACATCGGCCGGCGCATCACCTTCCTGCTCGGGCTTTTCCCGGCGGAACTGCACATCTTCGTGCGGCCGGAGATCAAGTCGCTCAAGGACCTCGAGGGCAAGGTCGTCAACTTCAACACCAAGGGCACGGCAGCCGCCTATTCCGGTCCGCTGATTTTCGGGCGCCTCGGCATCAAGGTGCGGGAGACGTTCATTCCCCACACGGTCGCCATCGGCAAGATGATCAAGGGGCCGGAGGTGGCAGCCGTCGTCTTCATCTCGTCCAAGCCATTGGCGCCCTTCATCCGCCGCAAGTGGCCGGAGGGCTTCCATTTCCTGCCGGTGCCCTATTCAAAGCCACTGGAGGAGTACTACCTGCCGACGACGCTGACCGCCGCTGACTACCCCGCGCTGATACCGGCTGGGCAGACGATCCAGACCGTCGCCGTGCCGGCGGTGCTCGCGGCCTACGACTGGCCGGCCGACACCGACCGCCATCGCCGCATGACTCGCTTCGTGGACTATCTCTTCAAGCGCTTCGAGAAGCTCCAGAAGGACCCGGGGTATCATCCGAAGTGGAAGGACCTCAATCTCGCCGCGTCCGTTCCGGGCTGGCGTCGCTTCACGCCCATGCAGGCCCGCCTCGACGCGCTCAAGGCGGCGCGTGCCTCCCGCGTCGATCCGGCCTATGCGCGCGAGCAGGCGCGCCGGGCGGCGCCGAACGACAAGGCCGCGCAGGAGCGCCTGTTCAAGGAGTTCATGGACTGGGCCAAGAAGCGTCAACAATGATGCTCGCCACGCCCGAGGCGCCGGAGCCCCGAGCCGGGCTCCGCACTCAGGCGTAGAGGATCACCCAGGCGAGCCCGAGCGAGACGAGGCCGTAGAAGAAGCCGTGGCGCTGGCCCATCAGCCAACGCCACAGGCGGCGTGGCATCCCTGAGGCCAGCGCATACCAGACCCCGGCCAGCAGCAGGCCGACCATGACCCCACTGAAGGCGTAGCGCAGGGCCTGTCCATCGAGGCCGCCCGCACCCGATTCGATGACGGCGGCCCTGAGCCCCCAGATCATCATGCCGCCCACCAGCACCGCCGCGATCATGCCGAGCACCAGCAGGACGAGCGAAGTCAACACGCGCAGGATGCGACGCGGCTCGACGTGTACAGCCTCTGCGGTCTCGGCCATGCTCACCTCCCCAACAGGAGACGACCGGCAGCAGAGCGCAGGCATGCGAGCCGCGATGCTGCCGTCGTCGGTTGATGTCGTCGCGAGTTTAGGAGCCGAACGCCCAAGATGTGGTTAACAAGCCGTCACCACACCGCCTCGCGTCCCCTGCCTGTCATCGGGCGTTCGCAAACCTGCCCGACACTGCGCCGAACCCATACGAGGAGCCCAGCATGACACCGCACCGCCCGAGTGACGACGACGCGCACACCACGCTCGAGGAAGCCTTCGAGGCCGCGGACGACGTTCCGACCAACCCGGAGCTTTCCGACACGATCGGCGCCGTGATCGCGCGGCGCTACGGCCGTCGCGAAGTCTTGCAGGGCGCGCTCGGCGTCGGCGTCGTCACGGCGCTGTTCGGCCCGGCGGCGCTGACCGCCCCGGCCGCGGCCGGGGCGAAGCCCGCCTTCGCATTCGACGAGCTCGCCGCCGGTGTCGACGAGACCCATCATGTCGCCGACGGCTACGAGGCTCACGTGCTGATCCGCTGGGGCGACCCGGTGCTGGCTGATGCCCCCGCCTTCGATCCGAGGGCGCAGACCGCCGACGCCCAGCGCAAGCAGTTCGGCTACAACAACGATTACATCGCCTTCTTCCCCCTCGATGAGACGGGCACGCGGGGCCTGCTTGCCGTCAATCACGAGTACGTCAGCTCCGAGGTCATGTTCCCCGGCCTCGGCGGCCGCCCCGACAAGAGCGACTTCGTCAAGATCACCAAGGAGATCGCCGAGGTGCAGATGGCGGCCCACGGCGTCAGCATCGTCGAGATCGCCCTCGAGAACGCCCGATGGAGGACCGTCCCGGCCGGCCGCTACAATCGCCGCATCGATGCTGCGAGCACGGTCATGACCGTGAGTGGACCGGCGGCAGGCCACGCCCGCCTGAAGACGACGGCCGATGCGACCGGCACGCGGCTGGTCGGCACGCTCAACAACTGCGCCGGCGGCCAGACCCCATGGGGCACCTACCTCACGGGCGAGGAGAATTTCCACGGCTACTTCTGGACCGACCAGAAGGACGAGAAGGGCAAGCGCAGGACGCGGGGCCTCGGCGGCCCGCAGCGCAAGAGCTACGATCGCTACGGCGTGCCCGGCAACTGGTACAACTGGGGCCAGCACGACGCGCGCTTCAACGTCGACAGGGAGCCGAACGAGCCGAACCGTTTCGGCTGGATCACCGAGATCGACCCCGCCGACCCGTCGAGCACACCGGTCAAGCACACCGCCCTCGGCCGCTTCCGCCACGAGGGCGCAGAGGTGATCGTCAACACGGATGGCCGCGTCGTCGTCTATTCCGGCGACGACGCCCGCTTCGACTATCTCTACCGCTTCGTCTCCAAGGGCACCTACCGGCCCGGTGACAAGGCAGCCAACATGACGCTGCTCCGCGAGGGTACGCTGTCGGCGGCGCGCTTCAACGACGACGGTACGCTCTCGTGGCTGCCGCTGGTGCACGGCCAGGGACCGCTCACCCGCGAGAACGGCTTCGAAAGCCAGGCCGACGTGACCATCGACGCACGGCTCGCCGCCGACCTGCTCAAGGCCACGCCGATGGACCGCCCCGAGGACGTGCAGCCTCACCCGGGCAACGGCAAGGTATGGGTGATGCTGACGAACAACAGCCTGCGCAAGCCGAGCCAGATCGACAAGGCCAATCCGCGGGCCGACAACCGCTTCGGGCACATCATCGAGATGACGGCGCCAGGCGCGAACCATGCCGCCGACACCTTCACGTGGGAGATCTTCATCAAGTGCGGTGATCCCAAGCTGGCGGCGGTCGGCGCGCAGTGGCACCCCGAGACCAGCGCCTCCGGATGGTTCGCCGCTCCCGACAATTGCGCCATCGATGCGCGCGGGCGGCTGTGGATCGCCACCGATCGCGGGGGCAACTGGCCCCGGACCGGCACGACGGACGGCATCTATGCCCTGGAGACGGAGGGCGAGCGGCGCGGCCTCTCGAAACTCTTCTTCCGCGTGCCGGTCGGCGCCGAGATGTGCGGCCCTTGCTTCACGCCCGACGACGAGACCCTGTTCGTCGCCGTGCAGCATCCCGCGGTCGACGGCGTCAAGAGCTACAAGCCCTTCGGCCGCGCCTCGACCTTCGAGGACCCGGCGACGCGCTGGCCGGATTTCAAGCCGGACATGCCGCCCCGCCCCGCCATCGTCGCGATCCGCAAAACGGGCGGCGGCAAGATCGCCTGATGCCGCGCCGCCTCCGGCACATGCGCCCCATGGCTCGCTCGTTCACGCGAGGGCGCGGGGCGTGCCGTTTTAGCCTTGACGCCCATGCCCCGCATC
>JAGRKR010000268.1:0-2807 GCA_020442225.1 Hyphomicrobiaceae bacterium
ATCAGCCACTTCGGCCTGCTCGAGATGTCGCGTCAGCGCCTGCGCACAGGCGTGCTGGAAGGCTCGACCTCCCAGTGCCCGCACTGCCTTGGCACGGGCGTCATCCGCTCGACCGAGTCCGTGGCGCTCGCGGTGTTGCGCGCGCTCGAGGACCTGCTGATGGCGGGCGAGCGCGCCCACCTCTCGGCAACCGCCGCGACGCCGGTTGCGCTCTACATCCTCAACCAGAAGCGCGCCTTCATCAACGACATGGAGAGCCGCCACGGCAACAGCATCACGATCGTCGGCAGCGACCGCCTGCAGGGCGCCAACTTCACCATCGAGAAGATGGCCGGCGGCGAGGCCGCCGAAAAGGCCGCCCAGCGTACCGCCGTCAAGATGGAGTGGGGCTTCGAAGAGGCCGAGACCACGCCCGCCGCACGCGAGGGCGAGGGCGACCCGGCCCGGCGCAAATCGCGGCGGCGGCGCCGTCGCCGCGACCGTGACGAAGAGACGATGGTGGGCGACGAGGGGCACAACGGCTCGCGCGAGCACGCGCGCGAGGCCCATGGGCGCCATCACGAGCACGCCGAGCCGCATGATCACGACCATGACGAGCCCGACGAGGATGCCGCCGAGCCGCGCGAGAGCCAGGCCGGCGGCGAGGGTGGGCGCGAGCAGAGCCGCGACGGCGAAGAGCGGCGCGGCCGGCGCTCGCGGCGGCGCGGACGCCGTGGGGGTAGGCGCAACCGCACGGACATGCCGCCGACCGGCCAGGATGCTGCCGGTGGGCCGCGTGCAGGCGAACGGACGCCCTCCGACGACACCGACCGCGAAACGCCCACGGCGAGCGGCCCTGCCGACACGCCGGAGCCGGCCCTCGATCATCTCGAGCGCTTCGGTTTCTACACCGCACCGATTGCTGCCGCGCCAAGCCGGCGCCAGCCGCGGGCTACCGTCGAGGACAGGCCGGCGGCCGTCGAGGACAAGCGGGCTGCCCGCGCGCCCGAGGTGAAGAGCACGAGCGAGACGCCCCACAACGGCGGCTGGCCAGCCTCTCGAGCCGAGGACAGCAGAGAGAGCGGCACGAAGCCGAGCGAGGCGGAGAGCAAGTTCGGCGTGCTTGGCGACGAGCCCTCGCTCGTCACCGCGACGGTGGAGCCACCGGGTGGCGGAAGCATGCCCTCGCCCGCACTGACGGCGGAACCGCCGGTCGTCGCGACGGTTGCGGCCGAGCCGGCGCCGAGCCCCGCTGCCGAGCCAAGCCCGGAGCCGAGCAAGCCGGCCAAACGGGGCTGGTGGCAGCGCAGCTCCTGATCGCGCTGGACGATGAACGCGGACGATGGACGCGCGTCACGCGCGTCCATCCCGACGGCGCCCTGCTAGCTCCGCGCGCCGTGCGCCCACGTGACGAGGCGCGCTGTGGCCTCGCGCATGGCCTCGGTGCTGCCGGCGTAGGAGAAGCGCAGATAACTCGCGCCGCGCTCGGCATCGAAGTCGGCGCCGGGCGTGACGGCGACCCCGGCCTCATCCAGCAGCCGACGTGACAGGGCCAGACTGTCGGCGCCGAGATGGTCCGAGCGCGCGTAGAGGTAGAAGGCGCCATCGGCAGGCGCCAGCTCCGTCAGGCCGGACTCGGCCAGTCCAGCGAGCAGGATGGCGCGATTGGCGGCATAGACCTCCCGGTTGCGCTCGAGCTCGTCACGGGCCTCCATGGCGGCCAGCGCCGCCACCTGCGAGATGGCCGGTGCGGAGATGTAGAGGTTCTGTTGCAGGCGCTCGAGCGGACGCACCAGGCGCTCCGGCACGATCATCCAGCCGACCCGCCAGCCGGTCATCGAGAAATACTTCGAGAAGCTGTTGATGACGATGGCGTCCTCGCTGAAAGCGAGAGCTGTCTGCGCGGGCCGGTCGTAGGTCAGCCCGTGATAGATCTCGTCCGAGATGAACCACAGGCCATGGCGTCGACAGACTCCGGCGATCTCGGCGAGCGGCTCGGGCAGCAGCATGGTGCCCGTCGGATTGGCCGGGCTCGCCAGGAGCAAACCGTCGATGCGGCCTTGACGCGCCAGCGTTGCCACCATGTCCGCCGTCGGCATCCAGCGGGTTTGCGGCCCCGTGATGATCGAGACGGGCTCGCAGCCGAGCGCGGTCGCGATATGGCGGTAGCAGGGATAGCCGGGGACCGGCAGCGCCACCCTGCCGCCGCGCTCGAAGGCAGCGAGGAACGCGAGCACGAACCCGGCCGACGAGCCCGTCGTGACGACGACCCGCGCGGGATCGACGGCGATCCCGTACTGCTCCTGATAATGCCGAGCGATGCGGGCCCGCAACGACGGCAGTCCCAGCGCCTCCGTATAGCCGAGCTGCGCGCCCCGCGAGAGCGCCTCGATGGCCGCCCGCTGAGCGGCGGCAGGCGCCGGCGTCGCCGGCTGCCCGACCTCCATGTGAACAACGGACAATCCCTGGGCTTCCCGCAGGTTCGCGTCCCGCATGACATCCATGACGATGAAGGCGTCGATGGCGCTGCGCGATGATGCTTCAGGGTGTCGCGCCCCCTCGCCTGTCTCGCCGCCGCCGCTGAATTCGCCCATGCCCTCGCTCCCCTGCCGAGCAGCCATACCCCGGACCGCCTTGCTGTCGCCTCAATACCGCGTCGGAATGCTCCGCGGCGACTGATTTGTCAGCACCTTTTCGCGTTGCCCCGCGTCCGACGTGGCCATCAGCGCACAGTCGGCGACCTTTCGGCGCAAGTGAGGCTTGGCAAGCCAGGGCGCGCGTTACCATGTAGTATCCGTTCGTGCGTTTGCCGGTAGAGTGTGTACGCT
>JAGRKR010000268.1:2862-5745 GCA_020442225.1 Hyphomicrobiaceae bacterium
CGAAGTGGTCGTGTGCGATCGGCGCCGATGACGCAAGCGCTTTGCGCCGCCAACGCGATGGATCGCACGAGAGGCAGGGCACGGTTCGTGCCCCGGAAACCCGTCACATCAGGGCCAACCATGACCTTGACGAGCACGACTGCCCTTCCCCGCTCCCGTCCGCGCCAGCCGCGCCTGCGCGAGCGCCTGCTCGCCATGGTGGCGGGCGTGGCGGTGCTCAGCGCCAGCGCGCTGCCAGCCAAGGCGCAGCGCCTGCCCGAGATCCGCGATACGGAGATCGAGCGCCTGCTGCGCGATTACGCGCAGCCCATCCTGCGCGTTGCCGGGCAGGCGTCGCAGAACGTCGCTGTGCGGATCATCAAGAACGACTCGTTCAATGCCTTCGTGATCGACGGCAGCAACATTTTCCTCAACACCGGCACGCTGCTGATCTCCGAGACGCCTAATCAGGTCATCGGCGTCATTGCCCATGAGACCGGCCATATCTCCAACGGCCATCTGGCGCGCCTCAGAGCCAAGATTCGCGACGACACGACTCGCAGCCTCATCATGAAGGTGCTCGGCATCGGTGCTCTGATCGTCGCGGGCGCCTCGGGGCGCGATTCGGCCAAGGAAGCCGCCGGCGGGCTGGGCAAGTCGATCCTCTACGGCACGGACGACGTGCTCGGTCGCTCGATCCTCTCCTACGTGCGCGCCCAGGAGCAGGAGGCCGATCTCGCCGCCTTCAAGTTCCTGCACATGACCAAGCAGTCGGCGCGCGGCATGCTCGAGACGTTCGAGCGCTTCGCCAATCAGGAGTACCTGACCGACGCCAACAAGGACCCCTATGTCCGCAGCCACCCCCTGGCCACGCAGCGCCTCGCCCAGCTTCGCGATCTCGCACAGCGGAGCCGCTACTTCGAGGTGCGCGACGCCCCCGAGTTGCAGGCCCGACACGACCTGATGCGAGCGAAGATCGCCGGCTTCACCGAGCCGCCCCAGGTGGTGCTGCGCCGCTACCCGGACAGCGATCAGAGCCTCGCGGCACGCTATGCCCGCGCCATCGCCCGCAATTGCCAGGGCCGTTGCGCCCGCGCCATCGGCGAGGTCGACGCCCTCATTCGCGAGCGGCCCAGGAACCCCTATTTCTGGGAGCTCAAGGGCGACCTGCTCTACCGGCAAGGGCGGCCCCACGACGCCATTCCCGCTCTGCGCAAGGCGCTGCAGTTGCTGGGCGGGGATGCGCCGCTGATCCAGGTGACGCTCGCACAAGCGTTACTTGCGACCAATAACCCGCGTGCTACGGAAGAAGCCTACCGACTGTGCCTCACCGCCAAGGAACGCGAGCGCCATTATGCGCAAGCCTATTTCCAGCTCGGCGCCGCGCTCTACCGGATGGGCCGGGAGCCCGAATCGCATTGGGCAGCAGCGGAGGCGCACTATTACTCCGGCGATTTCAAGGAGGCGAAGCGCTTCGCCAAGCGCGCCATGGTCAAGCTCAAGCGGGGCAGCCCCTACTGGAGCCGCGCCAACGAGATCGCTACCATGAAACAGCCCAAAATCTGAACGATCGTCACTTGAATCGCGTATCCGTAGTCGCCACCTAAGCCCGGTTACATCCCGACAGGAGAACAAGCGCATGCACCGCGTAGCACGCCCCGGCCGTTTCGCCGAGGCCACCGTCCGCAGCCTCAAGCGCCTCGCCGTCGCCGGCACGTTGGCTCTCGGCACCCTGTCCCTGGCCGGCGCCCCTGCCTCGGCGGATGCCGCCAAGCCGGCTGCGATGACGCCCGCGCAGAAGGCCGAGATCGAGAAGATCATCCGCGCCTACATTCTCGAGAACCCCGAGGTCCTGTTCGAGGCCATCGAGGTACACAAGAAGCGGCAGCAGTCGAAGCAGGAAGAGGCCCACAAGAAGCTGATCGTGGCACGGGCGAAGGAGATCTTCCGCTCCCCCGGCGATTTCGTCTTCGGCAATCCCAAGGGTGACATCACCGTTGTCGAATTCTTCGACTACAACTGCGGGTGGTGCAAGCGCGCACTCGCCGAGGTTGTCAAGCTGACCAAGTCCGATCCAAAGGTGCGGGTCGTGTTCAAAGAGTTCCCCGTCTTCGGCGGTGAGGATTCCGTGTTCGCGGCCAAGGCCGCCATCGCCGCCAAGATGCAGGGCAAGTACTTCGAGTACCACACCGCGCTCATGAAGGAGCGTCGGGTGACCAAGGATGTGGCTCTCAAGGTCGCCCAGCGCGTCGGGCTCGATGTGGCCAAGCTCAAGGGCGACATGGAGAAGCCCGAGGTCGAGGCCGTCATCCAGGGCAACGTGCAGACGGGCCATTCCCTCGGCATCGAGGGCACGCCCGGCTTCATCGTCGACACCAAGGTCATTCCAGGCTTCATTCCGGGCTCGGCATTCCAGCAGTTGCTGGCCGATATCCGCAAGAAGGGTTGCCAGACCTGCTGAGGCCCGGTCGCGGTCCGGTCGCTCTTCCGGCACGGGCTGAAAGGTGATAAACGGGGCCGCACTGACTGGCGGCCCCTTTTCCTTTTCCGACGCACCATACGACGCGGTGCAAGCGAGACCGTAGCGAGATGCCCAAGCCCGTATTCGTGCTCAACGGTCCCAATCTCAACATGCTGGGCGTGCGCGAGCCGGCGATCTATGGATCCGACACGCTCAGCGACATCGAACAGAGGCTGGCGGCGCGCGCCAAGGCGCTTGGAGTGACGATCGACTTCCGCCAGTCGAACCATGAAGGCGAACTCGTCGGCTGGATCCAGGAGGCCCGCACGGCCGCCAGCGGCCTGATCCTCAATGCAGCCGCCCTGACGCACACGTCGGTGGCCCTCCTCGACGCCGTCGCCGCATCCGAGCTGGCGACCATCGAGGTGCATCTGTCGAACATC
>JAGRKR010000269.1 GCA_020442225.1 Hyphomicrobiaceae bacterium
TTCGACTTGTTGTCCTCGATGATGAGCCGGATCTTCTTGCCGAGCACGCCGCCCTTGGCGTTGATTGCGTCCTCGGCGATCTTGGCGCCTTGCACGACGTAGTTGCCGGATGCCGCGACAGCGCCCGTCAACGGTTGCGACACGCCGATGACGATGACGTCCTGGGCAATCGCCGGTCCCGCCATGGCGGTCGCGAAAACGGCTGCGAGCAGCGGCCGCTTCAGTTTTGATGTCATAACTACGCCTCCCGTGTTGCAGGGTTCAAACAGCGCGCGCGTTCCCGAGCCCTTCGGCGGCTGCAAATCGATGCCCGGTCAGCTTGTTCTAAGTTTAGAATGACCGGCACAGTGCAGAGCTTAGTGCAGGCGCTCTCCCTCTGACAAGGTTTTGTCAGTGCTACCGGTCTTGCAATGCGGGTTGGGGTCTGGATAACTGCCGGGGCAAGTGTGGCCGCTCGACCGGCCGCCGGGAGAAACGACGACGGGGAGGAGCGATGAGCCTGCCGCTCGAGGGGTTGCGCGTGCTCGATCTGACGCGCGCCTTGGCCGGTCCCTACTGCGCCATGATCCTCGCCGATCTCGGCGCCGACGTGGTCAAGGTGGAACCGACGCCGAAAGGCGAGATGACGCGTGCCTGGGGGCCGTTCGATCACGGCACCAGCGCCTATTACCTCAGCATCAATCGCAACAAGCGCAGTGTGGCTTTGAGTTTCCGCGAGCCGCGCGCAGTGGAGCTTCTGCGCGACCTGGCGCTGCAGGCCGACGTGCTGATCGAGAACTTCAAGCCGGGCACGATGGAGGGTATGGGGCTCGACGCCGAGACGCTGATGGCGGCCAATCCGCGCCTGATCTACGCCAATATCACCGGCTTCGGGCGCGACGGGCCTTACGGCGACTGGCCGGGCGTCGATCAGATCGCCCAGGGCATGTCGGGCTTCATGAGCATCACCGGGACGGAGAGCTCCGGTCCCATCCGCGTCGGACTGCCGATTGGCGACGTCTGCGCCGGCATGTGGGCGGCCATCGGCGTGCAGGCCGCCGTCGTGCAGCGTCAACAGAGCGGGCGCGGCCAGCGGGTCGAGACCTCGTTGCTGGCCGGGCTGGTCGGCATGCTCAACATCCAGGGGCAGCGCTGGCTGAGCGTCGCCGACGCGCCGGCGCGCATCGGCAACGACCATCCGGTCATCTGCCCCTATGGTACCTTCCAGGCGAGCGACGGTCCGTTCAACATGGCGGCGGCCACGGACGACATGTGGCGCAAGCTCTGCACGCTCGTCGGGCGCGAGGATCTGGCGCGCCATCCCGACTTTGCCGACAATACCGTGCGCATGAAGAACCGCGAGGTAGTGAAGGCGGCGCTCAACGAGCGCTTCGCGGCGCGGCCGAGGCTCGAATGGGTCAACGCGCTCGTCAAGCTCGGGCTGCCGGCCGGGCCGATCTACGACATGGCCGAGGTGTTCGACGACCCGCAGGTGCGCCATTGCGGCATGGTCGAGACGGTCACCCATCCGCACATCGGCGAGCTGCGCCTGTTGTCGAACCCTCTGCGGCTCGACGCGATGGC
>JAGRKR010000270.1:0-6541 GCA_020442225.1 Hyphomicrobiaceae bacterium
TTGTCCTTGGGCATGTTCTCGGCGCGCGCATTCTGGATGGCGAGCCGCAGCTTGGGGTTCGAGTCGACGTCCGGACTGCCTTCCTTCACCGCGACGGTGATCTCGCGCACGAGCTTCGAGAAGACCTTGGAGCGCGCTTTGTCCTGGCGCCCCTTCCGGTGCATGATGTTCTTGAATTGCGAATGACCTGCCATCGACGTCTCGTCCGGATCTGGGGTGGTGGTGGGGTTCGCCACCTTATACGTCCGCAGGCTCGCGAAATCCATGGGGTGCCACTTCGGCACGCCAGTTAACGCTTTATTAATACTTTGGGCCTAGCTTGCAGACAGGATGCATTACATCCTTGTGCCGCGCCTGCTGCCCAGCGGCGGCACTACGGAGGCCAGGGAGTATCGAGCTTCCGACATTCGTGCCGACGAGGCGGGTCGCATTTCGCTTCGGGCACGCATCAAGACAGACAGCGGGATGCTGTCACGAAAGAGCCAGACCTCTTTCTCATCTGACCCAGAATTGCGGCTCGGTAGGTCTCAGGACCCCACCGAGCCGCAAGGGTCCGACGGCCGTTGCCAGCCCTGTCCCGTCATCCACCTCGACCGCGAGACCGCAGATCGTGGCCGGCCCCATGGCCGGCTCGAACCGTCCGCTCGGAATGCGGGTCAGAAAGCGGTGGATCGGCTCGTCGGTGGTCATGCCAAGCACCGAGTTGTAGTCACCGCACATCCCGACGTCGGACATGTACGCCGTGCCGCCGGGAAGGATGTGATCGTCAGCGGTAGGCGCATGGGTGTGCGTACCGACGACGAGCGTCGCGCGCCCGTCCACGAAATGTCCCAGCGCCTGCTTTTCCGATGTCGCCTCGGCGTGGAAGTCGATGATCGCGACGTCGGCGCCCCCCTTGAGCCTGCAGGACGAGAGCTCCCGGTCGACGGCCCGGAACGGACAGTCGAGCTCGGCCATGAAGACCCGCCCCATGACATTGGTCACCAGCACATCGGCGCCGTTGCGTGCCTTGAAGAGGCCGACGCCGCGCCCTGGCGTGCCGGCCGGAAAGTTGAGCGGGCGCAGCATGCGCTCGTGTCGCCCGATGAAGACCAGCGCCTCCCGCTGGTCCCAGACGTGATTGCCGGTCGTCACCACGTCGGCGCCGGCGTCGAGCAGATCCACCAGGATGCTCTCGGTTATGCCGAACCCGCCGGCCGAATTCTCACCGTTGACCACGACGAAATCGAGATCGTAGCGTCGGCGCAGCTCGGGCAGCGCACCAATCACCGCATTGCGCCCGGAGCGCCCGACGACATCACCGAGAAACAGCAGGCGCACCGTGGATCATCCCTCGAATTGTCTGGCGCCCGATGGGGTCAGAACCCAATCGAGGCGTTGATCGTAGTCGGCCACCGGCACGTCCGCCAGCTCCTGCTCGTCGAAGGCCAGCCCCACGACGACGACAGGTCCGGCCCGCCGCAGCGCCGCCAGCGTACGGTCGTAGAAGCCTCCGCCATAGCCGAGGCGATGTCCGCGGGCATCAAAAGCGAGCAATGGTGCAAGGACGACGTCCGGGCGCACCTCGGCGGCCGACGGCAACGGCTCGCGGATGCCCCATACACCACGGCCCAGCGCGTCCCCCGGTGACCAGGCGCGGAAGACGAGCGGCTGCCCCTTGCCCACCACGACGGGCAGAGCCAGCTTCCAGCCCCCGCCCGCCAGTCGCTCGAGCAACGGCCGCGTATCGATTTCGGAGCCCATGGAATGGAAACCCGAGGCCGTCCGTCCGTGGCGCCCCGGCAGAAAGGCAAGGCCTCGGTTGGCGATCGCGGCAGCAGCAGCAGCGGCGCCTGCTGCGTGGACTGCCGTCCGCCGCGCCTCGCACTCGATCCTCAGCCGCGCCTTCTCGGCCCTCAGGTCCTCACTCGCCATCGGCGCTTTAGAGCAAATCGCTCGTCCGACGGCAAGCGCACGACACGCGGCATGACGGCTTTTGCGCGGGCTCTGCCGAGGGGTGCCGAACCGCTGGCTCTCGCCAGCCTCAGTCACGCAGGGATTTGATCCCACTCCACAGGCCGGCGAGCGCCATCGCCCCGATCAAGCCCGTCAGCACCAGGAACGAGACCAGCCTGTTGGTCAGATGGGACATGCCGAAGCTCGTCGTCACGCTGGCCGGTCCGGATCCCGGGCTCTGCATCGCGCGCACGGACTCACCACCCGGTCGCCCGAGCATGAGATACTCGATCCGCTGCGAGCCTCCGGCGAGTTGTCCACCCGTCAGCTTCACATTGCAGAAGGCGACGACGAAGACGTACGTCTTGCACTTCGCCTCGTTCACCGCCACACCGCGCGCCGGCACCAGGCTCTTGGCATCACGCCCGAAATCGGACATGAGCGGAGGCCCCAGGAGGTAAATGAGAAACGCACAAAGCGCTCCGAAGAAGAGTCCTGCCGCGATCTGTTTCATGTTCCCCCCCTGCGGGATCGCCCCGCTGCAAACGTCTGTGCCGGCCGCCGTCCCTGGCCCGGCTCAGCCTGTAAGCGCGATACAGGATGATTCTTACAATTCGCTCAAGGATGGTCCGCCAGCGTCGCAACGCCGCGTACCGACGGCGAGCCCCGAGCAGCCCGACCGATCGACAGCGGCAGGGCCGGGCGCTGCGCCCGGCCGGCGGGATGACAGGAGGAAATGCAGAGCCGCCTGAGCCGTTGGAGACGACGATCCCGCAAGGTCCCTACTGTCGTAGGTGGGCGCCGAGTGAACGGAACCACGGTCCCGATCAGGGTCAGCTCCCGTGCGTATCTTATAGGCCCCCGGGAACGAATTGCTCCTGACGCGCCCCGCAGCCCTGCGTCGGGAAATGTAAGGTGCGGCCCGGAAAAATCCAGTGAAAGCCGCCAAACGGGAAATTTCAGGGGAGAAACCGGGTCGCCCCCGCCACCAGCGTGGTGTCAGGCGACATCGGCTGTGCGCGGCCTCGGGGCTGCAGCGTTCGCCGCGCCGAGCGCGCTTTTGGCGTCCCAGAGCTCATCGACGATCAGGATCGCCGCCATGAGCATCAGCCGGTCGTCGCCGACCTGGCCGAAATCCTGCGCCAGAGCTTCGACCCGCTCCTTGACGTGCCCGGCCAGAGCCAGCAATCGCTCCTCCTCGCCCTCGCCGCAGCGCAGGCGGTAGGTGCGTCCGTTCACTGTGACGGAGATCTGGCCCATCGCCCCCTTCCCGCCATGGTCACAGAACGTCGGCGCCACGGCGAATCACGTCTGGATCTCCATAGCGTTATGCAGTGAATCGATAACCCAATCAATGCGATCGAGCACGGCCTTCTGCCGCTCCTCGAGGAGGCGGACGCGCTCCTCGGCCAGTTGCAACCGCCGAGCCAGCTCATCGCGTTCCGACTCGAGCTGCTGCAGGCGAGTTTCCAGATCGTCGGCATCGCCGGTCACAGCGGTGCGCCTCTTCTTCTGACCTGCCGATCCGTTCATTGGCTGCCCCCGCTGCCAAATCAGGGCAAAACGCCCATTCCCGGCCGCAACGGCATGAGCGTGATGCTGCGCCCTGCCCGCGCGGAGGTCGTCCGCAAGGCGGGCGGCGCCCATCCTTCGCTCCCTCCCGGTCGTGCCGGAGGTCCGTTCGGTCAGTGCCCTCTAGGAACACGCGTTCGCCGCAAGCCGCCTGACGCGCTCCATCATCGAACATAGGGTGGCGCGGAGGCTGCGGTCAATCGCTGCAATTGACTGCATGTCGAAAACATGACGGACGTGTTCACAACACACCATCGCGAGCGTTGACAGTGCTTCCAGGCCTCGACAGAGTGCCGACGGCTCACCCGCACCGAGCGTGCGGCGGCCGGTGTTTCCGAGATGCGGCGCCGCATTCCCGTCGGCTTCGGCGCCGGACCGGGATCGTCTCGGCGGCTCGGCCAAGACCACCTGCAGATCACCTCTGCTCGCTCTTCGCGCCCACGCGCGGGAGCCGGGCGCCACGGCTGGCGCGAGCGCCAGCGGACCGAAGGAGAGAGAGAATGACCGTCAAGATTGCAATCTCGGGTTTCGGCCGCATCGGTCGGAATATTCTGAGGGCGATCGCCGAATCCAAGCGCAGCGACGTCAAGGTGGTGGCGATCAACGACCTGTGCACGCCGAAGGACAATGCGCACCTGTTCAAGTACGACTCGGTGCACGGCCGCTACCCCGGCGAGGTCAAGGTCGACGGCGACACGCTCGACATCGGCCTCGGCTATACAATCAAGGCGCTTGCCGAGCGCGATCCGCGCAAGCTGCCCTGGAAGGCGATGGACATCGACATCGTCATGGAGTGCACGGGCATCTTCACCGACCGCGACAAGGCCGCCATGCACCTCGAGGCGGGCGCCAAGCGCGTGCTGGTATCGGCTCCCGCGAAGGGCGCAGACCTCACGGTCGTCTACGGCGTCAATCACGACAAGCTCAGCGCCGACCACAAGGTCGTCTCGAACGCGTCCTGCACGACCAACTGCCTCGCCCCGGTCGCCAAGGTCCTCAATGATCTCTGCGGCATCAAGTCGGGCTTCATGACCACGGTGCACGCCTACACCAACGACCAGAACGTGCTCGACCAGGCCCACAGCGACATGCGCCGCGCCCGCGCCGCCGCGCTCTCGATGATTCCGACATCGACGGGTGCCGCCGCCGCCGTCGGCCTCGTCCTGCCCGAGCTCAAGGGCAAGCTCGACGGCACCGCCATCCGCGTGCCGACGCCGAACGTCTCAGTGATCGACCTCAAGTTCATCCCCGGTCGCGAGACGGCCGTCGACGAGATCAACACGGCCATGGAGCGCGCTGCCAATCAGGCGCTGAAGGGCGTGCTGGGCGTGACCAAAGAGCCGCTCGTCTCCATCGACTTCAACCACAATCCCCACTCCTCGACCTTCGACATGACGCAGACGCAGATCGTCGATGGCAAGCTCGTGCGCGTCCTGAGCTGGTACGACAACGAGTGGGGCTTCTCGAACCGCATGAGTGACACCGCCGTCGCCATGGCCAAGCTCATCTGAGCGAGCCAGCGAGGATATGCCAATGCGAGAGCGGGACGGGCCAGCGCCTGTTCCGCTCTCGCCGTATCAGACCCGCCTCTCCGGCCGGCGCCCCCAGGAAATCCGGCATTGCCATCGGCCGGGCAGCGGCGGCATGATGCCTTTGGTACGGACAAGCCGCGCACCCAACGAGACCCGAGGAAACGCTCCATGAACAGGATCACCGGCCGCAGCGCCTTTCTGGCGCTCCTGAAGGACGAGGGCATCACGCATCTCTTCGGCAATCCCGGCACGACGGAATTGCCGATCATGCATGCTCTCAAGGAGCATCCCGATCTCAACTACGTCCTCGCCCTGCAAGAGAGCCTCGTCGTCGCCATGGCGGACGGCTTCTCGCGCGCCACCGGACGCCTCGTTGCCTGCAACGTGCATGTCGCCCCCGGCCTCGGCAACGCGCTCGGCTCGCTCTACAATGCCAAGTTCACGGGCACACCGATGATCCTGACGGCCGGCCAGCAGGAGCTGGGCCACGGGCTCACCGAGCCACTGCTCTACGATACGCTCGTGCCGATGGCCGAGCCGCTGGTGAAATGGGCGACCGAGATCCATCGCCTGGAGGACATGCCGCGCATCATCCGCCGCGCCGCCAAGATCGCCATGACGCCGCCGACCGGCCCGGTGTTCATCTCGCTGCCGGGCGACATCCTCAACAACGAGGCCGGCATCGACCTCGGCCAATCGACGCGCATCGAGACACGCGTGCGCCCGTCCGACGAGTTGCTGGAGCGCCTCGCCGACCGCCTGCTCAAGGCCGAGCGGCCGGTGATCATCTGCGGCGACGAGGTCGTGAAGAGCGACGCACTCGAGGAGGCGGCCGCCTTCGCCGAGACGCTGGGGGCACCGGCCTACCAGCAGACCTGCCCTTACGGAGCCCACTTCCTCTCCGAGCGAGCGACCTTCATGGGAGCGCTCTCGCGCGACCAGAAGCAGGTGCGCTCGGTCCTCGAGCCCTACGACCTCATGATCGTCGTGGGCGCCGACGTGCTGCGCATGTCGGTGTGGAGCGAGACGGATCCCATGCCGCCGGGCCTCTCTCACGTGCAGATCGGCCTCGTCGACTGGGAGATGGGCAAGAACTATTCGCCAGAGATGGCCATTCTCGCCGATGTCCGGGAGACGCTCGCGGCCCTCATCCCGGTGCTGCGGCGCAAGGGTGGCGCGGCGCTCGAAGCCCGCGCGAAGGCGGCCGTGGCGGCGCTCGCCGACAAGAACTGGTCCGCCAGGCGTGCAAAGCTCAAGACGCAGATCGACGCGGCTCCCCCGGGCAAGCCGATCGCCCCGGACTGGATGACACTGCGGATCGCCGAAGCCCTGCCCAAGGATGCCATCGTGGTCAACGAAGGCCTGACCTCGGCCCGCCTCATCAACGACCTCGTCCCCTATCGGGACCGCTACTCCTTCCACGGTCTCGCCTCGGGCGGCATCGGCTGGGGCATTGCGGCGGCGGTCGGCGTGCAGATCGCCCATCCCGATCGCCGCGTGGT
>JAGRKR010000270.1:6675-9394 GCA_020442225.1 Hyphomicrobiaceae bacterium
TTCCACGGCAACGACCAGTTCATCGGCATGGACTTCAAGGACCCGGCCATCGACTGGGTCGGGCTGGCAAGCTCGATGGGCGTCACCGCGACGCGCGTGACCGATCCGGACCAGTTGAAGCCGGCGCTCGAGGCAGCGCTCGCCAATCCCGGCCCCAACCTGCTGGACGTGGTCGTCGACGGCAAGGTCTGAAGCGCATCCCCAGGTTCGCAGGCCGGCCCCGGCGCCGGCCTCTGGCCTTGCACTTGCATCCAGGCTATCAGAGGCCGCATCGAATTCCTCAACGACCCGATCCTCACGGAGAGTATCCATGACGCAGACGCTCGAGCAGATCGCCCAGGCCATGGTGGCGCCCGGCAAAGGCATTCTCGCCGCCGACGAGAGCACCGGCACCATCAAGCGCCGGTTCGACTCCATCAAGACCGAGTCGACGGAGAACAGCCGCCGCGACTACCGCGAGATGCTGTTCCGCTGCACCGACGCCATGAAGAACCACATCTCCGGCGTCATCCTCTACGACGAGACGCTGCGCCAGAAGGCCAAGGACGGCACGCCGCTCGCCAAGGTCATCGCCGACACCGGTGCACTGCCCGGCATCAAGGTCGACAAGGGCACCAAGCCCCTGCAGTTCTGCCCGGCGGAGGTCGTGACCGAAGGGCTCGACGGCCTGCCCGACCGCGTCAAGGAGTACGTCGGCCTCGGCGCCAAGTTCGCCAAATGGCGCGCCGTCATCGACATCGGCAACGGCATCCCCTCCTACACCTGCATCAAGACCAACGCCCACGCGCTCGCCCGCTATGCCGCCATCTGCCTCGAGGGCGGCCTCGTGCCGATCGTCGAGCCGGAGGTGCTGATGGACGGCACCCATGACATCGACCGCTGCGCCGAGGTCACCGAGTGGGTGCTCAAGGAGGTCTACCAGGAGCTCTACTACAATCGCGTCACACTCGAGCAGACCGTCCTGAAGCCCAACATGGTCATCGCCGGCAAGAAGTCGCCGAAGCAGGCGGGCCACGAGGAGGTGGCCGAGAAGACGCTCATGGTTCTGAAGCGCACCGTGCCGGCCGCCGTGCCGGGCATCGCCTTCCTTTCGGGTGGCCAGTCCGACGAGGACGCGACGGCGCACCTTCACTACATGAACGCCATGGGCCCGAACCCCTGGAAGCTGTCGTTCTCCTATGGCCGTGCGCTTCAGGCCGCGGCACTCAAGGCCTGGAGCGGCAAGGCGGAGAACGTGGCCGCCGGACAGCGGGCCTTCTCGCATCGCGCCCGCATGAACGGCCTCGCCGCCTCCGGCAAGTGGAAGCCGGAGCTCGAGAAGGTGGCTTAAGATCCGAGCGTCCTCTCTGGACGAGCCTCACGACGGGCTTCATTGAAAGCGCCGCCCCGGAGCACTCCGGGGCGGCGCTGTTTTTTTCGGCGCGAGGTGGTGACGACCCGGCGATGCCGTCAGCGCGCCTGCGCCACGGGGATGCGGCCGGCGATGGTGTGTTTGCCGCCGTTCGGATCGATCCTGAGAATGATCATTTCTCCCGACGACACCGCGGTATCGGTGAGCGCGCTGATATTGAACTGATGCGTCACCAGCACATGCAGCTCGCCGGCGGGAATGGCGGAGATGTAGCGGCGAAGCTCGGAAGTGCGCGCGCGGTCCTTGCTGGGATCGTGGTAGAGCGAGTTCAGGAACGTCCGCTCCTCCACCTTTCCGAGGCCGAGCAACTCCGCCGTCTCGCGGCAGCGGCACCACTCACTCGAGAGCACGCGCGCCACCTTGATGCCGCGCCGCCTGAACGCCTCCCCGAGCCGGCGCGCCTCGGTGCGCCCGGTGGCGTCGAGATTGCGTTGCGTCGTGCAGTCGCCGAGCTTGAAGCGGGCGGGATCGCCGGTGCCGGGCGCCGTGGCGTGGCGGATGAGAACCACGTAGCCGGACGTCGCGACGAGCTTCCACGCCGCCTCGCCCCTGACCTCACGCGCGGAGGCGGCGGCGGGCGCCAGCGTCACGAGCGCCAGCAGTGCCGCCACGACGAGCGCCTTCAATTGCGGTCCTCCGGCAGCACGGGGATCGGATAGCATGGCACGCCCTCCTCCTCGAGCTCCTGCACCTCGCTCGGCGACGCCTCGCCGTAAATGCCGCGCGGCTCGCTTTCCTCGTAATGGATCTTGCGGGCCTCCTCCGCGAAGCGCGGCCCGACGTACTCCGACTTCGCCAGAACCTCGTCGCGCACCTTGCGCAGCGCCTCCAGCATCTTGCGCTGTTCCTCTGGCATGCCCGCCGCCTGCGTCATCGCGGGCGCTGGCGCCGCCACGGGCTGTGCGCTCTCGGACTTGGAGACGATTCCGGGCGCCATCAGCGCCTTCTCGACATTGTTGGAGCCGCAGTCGGGGCATGTCACCTGCTTGCGCTTGGCCTGCCGGTCGTAGGTCGCGCTGTTGCGGAACCACGCTTCAAATTCGTGCCCCTTCTTGCACACCAGACGGTATCGGATCATGTGACCTCCGACGCCCTCTTCTGCGCCGCCGCCTCCACGACCTCGAACTCCCGATCGTGCTCGAGCGACGGCACGCGCTGTCGCGCCTCCTCCACCTTGGCGCAGTCGACATCAGCGAACACGACCATCGGATCGATGCCGCCCTCCGCGACGACCTCGCCCCAGGGGGCCACGACCAGCGAATGGCCGAACGTGGCGCGGCCGTTCTCGTGACGTCCGCCCTGCGCCGC